>NZ_VSWF01000079.1:0-1062 GCF_009668305.1 Comamonas sp. CAH-2 | reverse complement strand
GTGCTAGGGACTTCATAAGTCTTATGAAAGTGAGAGTAGTCGATCTTGTACTGGTTTTTCTCCTCGAACAGTACGGGCTCGAATCTATGCCCCCACAAGATCTCGTTTGCCAGATAACTGCTTCGTGCTTGGGTAGTCATTGCAGTAGCTTCCACCATGCCCTCAAGGATTACAACAATCTCAAAGTCGTCAGTTTCGAGATCCTGCCTAGATATGCCAAAAAGGGGGCTTGCTTCATCTATTTCATGGAGGATGGTTATAGGACTGACCAAGAATATTCGATCAAGCCCTTTGTCGAATCCGACATCAATATCTATCTGATCCAGTGGAATATACTCCCCCTCTTCTGTTACCCTTGGTTTTATCAGTTGTGCCCTAACGTGAGCTTCAACAATGTGGCTCTTCCGCAAGTTGCCGACTCGCCACATAAGGCAGAGTTTCCCGTCACTAAGGGCGACTACGGCATTATGAGAAAAAAGCAGAGTCTGTGCGCGTTTCTTTGGTCTTGCCATCTTTGCCATAATTGCTCCTATCATGAAGGAATCGATAATACATCCGACAATGCTCTGGGCTACGACCATAAAGACGGCCACTGGACATTCCTCGGTAACACAGCGCAACCCGTATCCTATAGTGGTTTGGGTTTCAATGGAAAAGAGAAAAGCGGCCATGAACCCGTGAACCTGCATCACGCATGGAGTTCTTCCGCGCCCTTCTGCTTTGTCGTCGTCATCCTTATAGTCGGGCTCCAAGTCGCCGTGAGCTACAGCGATCACCCAAAAAATTATCCCGAAGAGGAGCCAGGAAGCCAGAAATGCCAGTGAGAAAATCAAGAGCATGTAGCGCCATCGTATATCAACGCATGTTGTGAACATATCTGCAAGATACCGTTGACTTTTTTCATCCATATTTGCGAACTCTATATTGCACTGCCCATTTTTCTTAACGAACCTGTTTCTGCATCTGCGCCGGGTGTGCACTTTACCGTTTCCAAAGCCGTTGGCCCCGGACATGGTTACCAAATGCAGGCCGTCCTCCTCACTACTTACGATACTGTATGGG
>NZ_VSWF01000078.1:0-1097 GCF_009668305.1 Comamonas sp. CAH-2 | reverse complement strand
CCTTTCTTTCTGATAGAGACACTCTGTATCATCTGGTTTACATTCGAACTGACTGTTAGGTTCTTGGCTTGTCCCAACAAGCTCAACTTTTGTCGCGATGTAATGAACGTGATTGATATTATAGCAATTATACCTTATTTTATTACCTTGGCTACAGTAGTCGCAGAAGAGGAAGATACTCTGAACCTCCCAAAGGCCCCCGTTTCCCCTCAAGATAAAAGCTCTAACCAGGCAATGTCCCTGGCAATCCTCAGGGTGATAAGGCTGGTCCGGGTGTTCAGGATTTTTAAGTTGTCTCGACACTCCAAGGGGCTCCAAATTCTTGGTCGGACATTGAAGGCTTCTATGAGAGAACTCGGCCTCCTGATTTTTTTTCTCTTCATAGGGGTTGTATTGTTCAGTAGCGCAGTCTACTTTGCAGAAGCAGGATCTGAAAATAGCTTTTTTAAATCAATTCCTGACGCTTTCTGGTGGGCCGTCGTGACTATGACAACTGTAGGATACGGAGATATGACCCCTGTTGGAGTTTGGGGCAAAATAGTCGGAAGCCTTTGTGCTATTGCAGGCGTACTGACCATAGCCTTGCCAGTTCCAGTAATCGTTTCTAATTTTAATTATTTCTACCATCGAGAGACTGACCAGGAAGAAATGCAGAGTCAGAACTTCAACCATGTCACTAGCTGCCCTTATCTTCCAGGCACTCTCGTAGGTCAGCACATGAAGAAGTCATCCTTGTCTGAATCTAGCAGTGACATGATGGATTTGGACGACGGTGTTGAAAGTACCCCTGGACTGACAGAAACACACCCTGGTCGGTCTGCAGTGGCCCCCTTCCTGGGTGCTCAACAACAGCAGCAACAACCCGTGGCCAGTTCATTGTCAATGTCAATAGATAAGCAGCTTCAACACCCTTTGCAACAATTGACACAAACTCAGCTTTATCAACAACAGCAACAACAGCAACAGCAACAACAGAACGGTTTTAAGCAGCAGCAACAACAAACCCAGCAGCAATTGCAACAACAGCAGTCTCACACAATCAACGCTTCCGCAGCCGCTGCAACCTCAGGATCTGGGAGTAGCGGCCTGACCATGCG
>NZ_VSWF01000077.1:0-1611 GCF_009668305.1 Comamonas sp. CAH-2 | reverse complement strand
CGGGCATGCGGACAAAAACTTGGACTATCAGAGGAGATAGTTCATGTACACATACGCAGACAGGATGCGAGCGGTTGAGCTTTACATCAGACTTGGATTGCGTGTCAGGGCCACGATCCGCCAGTTGGGATACCCAACGAAGAACGCATTAAAAGGTTGGTATCAGCAGTACCTGAAGCATCAGGATTTGCCTGAGAACAAAGCACCAAGAGCGCAGAAATACTCACTGGAGCAAAGACAGGCGGCAGTCGCTTATTACTGTGCCCATGATCGCTGTATTGCTGCAACGATGAGGGCTTTAGGCTACCCAGGCCGAGGTACGTTGACTGCCTGGGTTCGGCAAGACTGTCCTGAGACAAGCAAATCGATAGTGGGTAGAGCTTGGCCGGCTGCCAAGCCTGATGCGCTGATGTGTGAGGGGGTTGTGCAACTGTGTGCCCGGCAATCGACAGCACAGGAGATTGCGCAGAAGTTGGGGGTTTGTAGAGGAACCTTGTACAACTGGAAAAATCAGTTGCTTGGCCCTTATGCCCCTGCATCCATGAAACCTACCCCAAAGCAATCCCCAGTATTGGATGAAGTAGCACTCAAGCGCCAAATCGAAACATTGCGTCAGGATGTACGGCGGCTGAAGCTCGAGCGTGAGCTTCTGAAACGAGCCCACGAAATCTTAAAACAAGGCAGCGACATTGATCTGCATAGGCTGACCAACAAGGATAAGGTTGTACTGGTTGAAGCGCTGCGTGCACAGTATGAATTGCCAGAGCTGCTTTCCCTTGTAAGCCTTGCTAGAAGCTCGTATTTCTACCATCGCTCCCGGGTGAAACTGGCAGATAAATACGTGGATGTACGCCGCAACATCACAGAAATCTTCAAAGCTAACTACCGTTGCTATGGCTATCGCAGGGTACAGGCATCCCTAATCCAAGAGTGCAAAGGCATCTCCGAGAAAGTGGTGCGCCGATTAATGAAGCAAGAAGGACTGCTCGTGTCCAAGCCTAAACGCCGCAGGTACAACTCGTACCTAGGTGAGATCAGCGCAGCCCCGCAAAACATCATCAATAGAGACTTCCATGCCGCTGCGCCCAATCAGAAGTGGCTCACCGACATTACTGAATTCCAGATTCCCGCGGGCAAGATTTACCTGTCGCCAGTGATTGATTGTTTCGATGGGATGGTGGTGAGCTGGAGCATAGGTAGCCATCCCAATGCCCACCTCGTCAACACTATGCTCGATGCTGCCATTGATACTGTCCAACGCAACGAGGTCCGGCCTGTAATTCATTCGGACCGCGGGGCTCACTACCGTTGGCCAGGCTGGCTCTCAAGGGTGCATGATGCAAAGCTGGTTCGCTCAATGTCCCGCAAAGGATGCTCACCGGACAATGCAGCATGCGAAGGCTTCTTTGGCAGGCTAAAGATTGAGCTGTTCTATCCGGGTAACTGGCAATCAACGACGATTGAGCAGTTCATTGAAGCCGTAGATACCTACATCCGTTGGTACAACGAAAAACGTATCAAGGTATCTCTGGGGCGTTTGAGCCCTGTGCAATACCGGCAAAAACTTGGTCTAGCCGCATAAAACCAGTCCAAGTTTTTATCCGCATCCCC
>NZ_VSWF01000076.1:0-1772 GCF_009668305.1 Comamonas sp. CAH-2 | reverse complement strand
GGCGGGGTTGGCGGAGGAGGTGCTGGGGGTCTTGCTGCTGTCGGTCATGGGGGTGGGCGCTTTGTTATCGGGTGTGGAAGACATGGTTTTGCGGCCGTTTAAAAAAAGGAGCTGTTAGCGCTGGTTTTGATTAGGTTTCAAGACGTTTGGTGCAGGAAATCCAAGCAATACAAGCGCGACCAGCTATGAATTTCAAGAAAACTGGGGGCGGTGGTCTCAGTGGGGGCGGGGCTGCAGCTGGGGCGTGTCGTCGCTCCAGCCACCGCCCAGGGCGGCGGCCAGGGCGATGCGCGTGTCCAGCGCGCGCGCCTGCAGGTCCACGGCCAGGCGGCGCTGGGTGATGAGCTGGCTCTCGGCGTTCAGCACGCTGATCTGGTTGCCCAGCCCGGCCTGGTAGCGCTGCACGGCAAAGTCGTAGGCGCGTTCGGCCTTGGCCAGGGCCTCCTGCTGCAGCACGTGCTGGCGCTGCAGCGACTGCACGGAGGTGATGGCATCGCCGGCCTGCTTGACGGCGTCCAGCACCGTGCCGTTGTACTGGGCGATGGCGGCGTCCAGGTCGGCCTGGGTGCCGCGCAGCTGGGCGCGCAGGCGCGGGCCGTCAAAGATCGGCAGGCGCAGTGCGGGCGTGACACCGATCTGGCGCGAGCTGGCCTGGAACAGCTGGTCCAGCCCCAGGGCGTTCAGGCCGATGAAGGCGCTGAGGTTCACGTCCGGGTAGAAGTCGGCCTTGGCCACGTCGATGCCGTGGGTGGCCGCCTCCACGCGCCAGCGCGCCGCGACCACGTCGGGGCGGCGGCCCAGCAGGTCGGCGCCCAGCACATCGGGCACGGCCTGCATGTGCAGCGCCGACAGGCGCGGGGTCAGCGCCTGCTGGGCGTCTGGCGCCTGGGCGCACAGCACGGCGAGGGTGCGGCGCGCCAGGGTGATCTGCTCGTCCAGCATTTCCAGCTGGGTGCGCGCGTCGGGCATGGCGGCCTGGGCCTGGGTCAGCTCCACCTGGCTGTCCAGGCCGGCTTGGGTGCGCTGGGCGCTCAGCTCCAGCAGCGACTGGCGCTGGGCCAGGGTGCGCGCGGCCACCTCGCGCTGGGCCAGCAGGCGCGCCAGGGCCACATAGTTGCGCGCCACCTGGGCGGCCAGCTGGGTGGCGGCGGCGGCACGGTCGGCCTGGGCGGCACGGGCCTGGCCCAGGGCGGCCTGCAGCTCGGCGGCGTGCTTGCCAAAGAGGTCGGGCGACCAGGACAGGCCGGCCTGCAGGTTGCCGCTGTTGTAGGTGTGGCCAGCAATCGGCGCGGGCACCATGCCGTGGGCGGTGTAGCGCTGGCGCGTGGCATCGGCACTGAGTGTGCCGTGCACGTCGGTGGCGGTGCTGCTGGCCGCGGCCAGGGCCAGCGCCTTGTCCAGGCGCGCCTGGCTGGCGGCCAGGCTGGGGTGGCCGGCCAGGGCCTGGGCGACCAACTGGTCCAGCTGGGCATCGCCCAGGGCGGTCCACCAGGTGGGCGTGGTCAGCGCCGCGGCATCGGCCGGTGCCGCGGCGGGCGCGTCCAGTCCCAGATCGGTGGCAGCCAGGGGGGTCAACGGGGTGTGGGCCGGGCCTTGGGAGGCGCAGCCCGCCAGGACCAGGGCTGCCACCAGGGCGGTGGCCGCACCCAGGGCAGGGCGCACCACGGGTGTGCGAAGGTTTGAAAACGTCATGAAAAGTGCCTGTGGTTTTTATTGAAATGGGGGCAGAACACGCTGCGGCGTGCGGCGCGGTGTCGCACGCAGGATCAGGG
>NZ_VSWF01000075.1:0-1816 GCF_009668305.1 Comamonas sp. CAH-2 | reverse complement strand
CATGAAGGTATTGGTTCCAGTCAAGCGCGTGGTGGACTACAACGTCAAAGTCCGCGTGAAGTCCGACGGCACAGGCGTGGACATCGCCAACGTCAAGATGAGCATGAACCCGTTTGACGAAATCGCGGTGGAAGAAGCCGTGCGTCTGAAGGAAAAGGGCGTGGTCAGCGAAGTGATCGCTGTGTCCTGCGGCGTGACCCAGTGCCAGGAAACCCTGCGCACCGCCATGGCCATTGGCGCCGACCGCGCCATCCTGGTGGAGACCGACGCCGAGCTGCAGCCCCTGGCCGTGGCCAAGCTGCTCAAGGCCCTGGTGGACAAGGAACAGCCCGGCCTGGTGATCCTGGGCAAGCAGGCCATCGACGGTGACAACAACCAGACCGGCCAGATGCTGGCGGCCCTGGCTGATTTGCCCCAGGCCACCTTCGCCTCCAAGGTCGAAGTCGCGGGTGACAAGGTCCACGTGACGCGCGAAGTGGACGGCGGCCTGGAAACCCTGGCGCTGAGCACCCCCGCCATCATCACCACCGACCTGCGCCTGAACGAGCCCCGCTACGTGACGCTGCCCAACATCATGAAGGCCAAGAAAAAGCAGCTGGATGTGGTCAAGCCCGAAGAGCTGGGCGTGGACGTCGCACCCCGCATCCAGACCCTGAAGGTGGCCGAGCCCGCCAAGCGCGGCGCCGGCGTCAAAGTCCCTGACGTTGCCACTTTGGTGGACAAACTGAAGAACGAAGCCAAGGTCATCTGACCCCCTGAGCCGCTTCGCGTCTTCCCCCAGGGGGGACGACAGCCTCGCGTCGGGGCGGCCCTAGCTCGCTGTCCCTGGCTTTGGGGCGTGTGGGTTTTGAAGGCCGCGCCCCATGCGCAGACTTCGCAAGAACGTAAAGAATTTTGGAGTTGACATGACTTCTCTCGTAATCGCTGAACACGACAACGCCTCCATCAAGGGCGCCACCCTGAACACCGTGACCGCGGCCAAGGCCTGCGGTGGTGACGTGCACGTGCTGGTCGCCGGTGAAGGCGCCGCAGCCGCTGCCCAGGCCGCCGCCCAGATCGCCGGTGTGTCCAAGGTCATCCACGCCGATGGCGCCAGCCTCAAGGACGGCCTGGCCGAGAACATCGCCGCCCAGGTGCTGGCCATCGCCGGCAATTACAGCCACATCCTGTTCCCCGCCACCGCCTCGGGCAAGAACGCCGCCCCCCGCGTGGCCGCCAAGCTGGACGTGGGCCAGATCAGCGACATCACCGCCGTGATCGCCGCCGACACCTTCGAGCGCCCCATCTACGCCGGCAACGCCATCGCCACCGTGCAGTCGGCCGACGCCACCAAGGTCATCACCGTGCGCTCCACCGGCTTTGACGCCGCGGCAGCCACCGGTGGTTCTGCGACGGTGGAAACCGCCGCCGCCGTGGCCGACGCTGGCAAGAGCGCCTTCGTGGGCCGTGAAGTCACCAAGAGCGACCGCCCCGAGCTGACCGCCGCCAAGATCATCGTCTCCGGTGGCCGCGCCCTGGGCAGCGCCGAGAAGTTCAACGAAGTCATCACCCCCCTGGCCGACAAGCTGGGCGCCGCCATCGGTGCCAGCCGTGCGGCGGTCGACGCGGGCTACGCCCCCAACGACCTGCAGGTGGGCCAGACCGGCAAGATTGTGGCGCCCCAGCTGTACATCGCGGCGGGCATCTCGGGTGCGATCCAGCACCTGGCCGGCATGAAGGACTCCAAGGTGATCGTGGCGATCAACAAGGACCCCGAGGCGCCGATCTTCTCGGTGGCCGACTATGGGCTGGAGGCCGACCTGTTTACCGCGGTGCC
>NZ_VSWF01000074.1:0-1977 GCF_009668305.1 Comamonas sp. CAH-2 | reverse complement strand
TGGGGGCTGGCTTCAGGCCGGCCGCGGCGCGCAGCAGGGTGGCCTTGTCGGTGCGTGGGTCTTGGTTCACATCGCGGGCGCGATATGGGCTTCGCCCACGGACCGCTTCCGCCTTGTCCGCGCGGCGGTTTGAATTACTTCAAACCCGCTGCAGCGCGCAGCAGGGCAGCCTTGTCGGTGCGCTCCCAGGTGAACTCGGGCTCTTCGCGGCCGAAGTGGCCGTAGGCGGCGGTCTTGCTGTAGATGGGGCGCAGCAGGTCCAGCATCTGGATGATGCCCTTGGGGCGCAGGTCGAAGTGCGCCGCCACCAGCTTGGCGATTTCCGCATCGGGAATCACGCCTGTGCCTTCGGTGTACACGGTGATGTTCATGGGGCGGGCCACGCCGATGGCGTAGGCCACCTGCACCTGGCACTGGCGTGCCAGGCCGGCGGCCACCACGTTCTTGGCCACGTAGCGGGCGGCGTAGGCGGCCGAGCGGTCCACCTTGGTGGGGTCCTTGCCGGAGAAGGCGCCGCCGCCATGGGGGCAGGCACCGCCGTAGGTGTCCACAATGATCTTGCGGCCGGTCAGGCCGCAGTCACCCTGGGGGCCGCCGACAACGAAGCGGCCGGTGGGATTGATCAGGTACTTGGTGTCCAGCAGCCACTCGGAGGGCAGCACGGGCTTGATGATCTCTTCGATGATGGCTTCGGTGAACGAGGCCTTCATCTTGGTGGCGGTTTCCGACTGGTCGGGGCTGTGCTGGGTGGACAGCACCACGGTGTCGATGCTGTGGGGCTTGCCGTCGACGTAGCGCAGGGTCACCTGGCTCTTGGCGTCGGGGCGCAGGAAGGGCAGACGGCCATCCTTGCGCAGCTGGGCCTGGCGTTCCATCAGGCGGTGCGCGTAGTAGATGGGCGCGGGCATCAGCTCGGGCGTTTCGTCGCAGGCATAGCCGAACATCAGACCCTGGTCGCCGGCGCCGGTGTTCAGTTCGTCGTCGCTGGCCTTGTCCACGCCCTGGGCGATGTCCTGGCTTTGCTTGTCGTAGGCGACGAGCACGGCGCAGCCCTTGTAGTCGATGCCGTATTCGGTGTTGTCGTAGCCGATGCGCTTGATGGTGTCGCGCGCCACCTGGATGTAGTCCACGTTGGCGCCGGTGGTGATTTCACCGGCCAATACCACCAGACCGGTGTTGGTCAGCGTCTCGGCAGCCACGCGGCTGTGGGGGTCTTGGGTGAAAATTGCGTCCAGGATCGCATCGGAAATCTGGTCCGCCACCTTGTCGGGGTGGCCTTCAGAGACCGATTCCGAGGTGAAGAGAAAGTCGTTCGCCATTGAATAAACTCCTGTCTTGGCAATTGCGTTGCCTCGGCTGACAGAAGTCGGGCGAACGCTTTAGCAGTCTTTTTTTACGTCGCCCTGCAAGTTGCTCTGTTAACTCGGCGACAGCCGCACATTGTACATGTCAACGCTTTTTCGTTTCCTCTCTGTGGTGCCTTTGCCCCTGGTGCACGCACTGGGCGCGTGCCTGGGCTGGCTGGCCTGGGCTTGCTCGCCCACCTACCGGCGCCGTTTTGCCGCCAATAGCCGGCAGGCGGGCTACCGCTTCGCCCAGGTGCGGGCCGCGGTTGGCCATGCCGGGCGCATGGTGACGGAGCTGCCCCGCCTGTGGCTGCGCGACACCGCGGTCAACGCCGTGCATGGTGCCGAGGTGGTGGAGCAGGCCTGGGCGCGCGGCAAGGGCATCCTGTTCCTGACCCCGCACCTGGGTTGCTTCGAGCTGTCGGTGCAGGGCGCGGCGCGGCAGTGGTCGGCGCAGCATGGGCCGATCACCATCCTCTACCGCCCCGCCAAGCAGGCCTGGCTGGCCGAGATGATGCTGACTGCGCGCAACCGCAGCGGCGTGCAGGCCGTGCCCACCACGCTGGCGGGCGTGCGCCAGATGATCAAGGCGCTGCGCAAGGGCGCGGCCGTGGGCCTGCTGCCCGACCAG
>NZ_VSWF01000073.1:0-1984 GCF_009668305.1 Comamonas sp. CAH-2 | reverse complement strand
CGAGCTCCGCCTGCGCAAAAAACGCGCTGGCCGTCTTCAGGATGTCGTTGGCCCGGCGCAGCTCCTTGACCTCACGTTCCAGCTCCTTGATGCGCTGGGTGTTGATTTCCACCCAGAAGTGACCCACTGGGGATGCGGACAAAAACTTGGACTACCAGGAGGTAGTTCATGTACTCATACGCAGACAGGATTCGTGCAGTTGAGCTTTACATCAAGCTTGGCTTACGTGTTAGAGCCACGATTCGTCAGTTGGGATACCCAACCAAGAACGCATTGAAAGGCTGGTATCAGCACTACCTGAAGCATCAGGATTTGCCAGCAAGCCAAGTGCCAAGAGCACCCAAATATTCGCTGCAGCAAAGACAGGTTGCGGTTGCTCATTACCTCGCCCACGATCGCTGTATTGCTGCCACGATGAGGGTTTTGGGTTACCCGGGTCGAGGAACGTTGACTGCGTGGGTTCGGCAAGACTGCCCCGAGGCCAGCCAATCGATACTAGGCAGGTCTTGGCCGGTTACAAAGCCGGATGCTTTGATGTATGAAGGCGTGGTGCAACTGTGTACCCGCCAATCAAGCGCACAGGAGATTGCGGACAAGTTAGGGGTATGCCGAGGAACCTTGTACAACTGGAAAAATCAGTTGCTTGGCCCTTGCGCCCCCGCCTCGATGAAACACAGTCCAAAGCGATCGCCAGTGTTGGATGCAGCAGCGCTCAGGTGCCAAGTTGAATCATTGCGCCAGGATGTTCGGCGGCTGAAGATAGAGCGTGAACTTCTCAAGCAGGCCCATGAAATCTTAAAAAATGGGGCTGACATTGATCTGCATAGGCTGGCAAACAAAGATAAGGCTGTGCTGGTTGAAGCGCTGCACGGGCAGTATGAATTGCCAGAACTGCTTTGCCATGTTGGCCTTGCTAGAAGCTCGTATTTTTACCATCGTGCCCGGCTGAAGCTGGCTGACAAATACTTGGATGTACGCCGAAGCATCACCGATATCTTCGACAGCAACTACCGTTGCTATGGATATCGCCGAGTCCAGGCATCCCTGCTCAAGGAGTGCACGGGCATCTCAGAGAAGGTGGTTCGTCGGCTAATGAAGCAGGAGGGGTTGATCGTGGTCAAGCCCAAACGCCGCAGATATAACTCATACCTTGGAGAGATAGGTGCTGCCCCGCAAAACCTCATCAATCGAGACTTCCATGCCGCTGCGCCCAATGAGAAGTGGCTCACCGACATTACTGAATTCCAGATTCCTGCTGGCAAGGTTTACCTGTCGCCAGTCATTGATTGCTTTGACGGGCTGGTGGTGAGCTGGTCGATTGGGACTCATCCCAACGCAAATCTCGTCAACACAATGCTGGATGCGGCCATTGATGCTGTTCAAGGCAGCGAGAGCCGCCCTGTGATTCATTCTGATCGTGGAGCTCACTACCGCTGGCCAGGCTGGCTCTCGAGGATCCATGATGCAAAGTTGGTTCGTTCAATGTCCCGCAAAGGGTGCTCGCCAGACAACGCTGCGTGCGAAGGCTTCTTTGGAAGGCTGAAAATAGAGCTGTTCTATCCCGGCAACTGGCAATCAACGACGATTGAGCAGTTCATTGAAGCCGTCGATACTTACATCCGTTGGTACAACGAAAAGCGCATCAAGGTATCTCTGGGGCGTTTAAGTCCTGTGGAATACAGGCAAAAACTTGGCCTAACCACATAAACCCAGTCCAAGTTTTTATCCGCACCCCCTGCGGGTCAGTTCTGCGTGGAAATCAACACTGTTTGGCTTGGCGCTGCGGCAGACCACGGGTCTTGCCGAGTCGGTGCTGCATTTGTGTGGGCTTGCTTGGCCGGTACCTGACTTCAGCACGTTGTGCCGGCGCCAGCTCGATTTGAACGTACAAGTGCCGTACACACGCAGCCAAGCGGGACTGCATTTGCTGGTTGATTCAACGGGAATCAAGTTCTTGGGTGAAGGCGAGTGGAAATGCAAAAAG
>NZ_VSWF01000072.1:0-2998 GCF_009668305.1 Comamonas sp. CAH-2 | reverse complement strand
CCCCCATGACCGACAGCAGCAAGACCCCCAGCACCTCCTCCGCCAACCCCGCCGGCCGCCGCAAGGGCCTGACCCTGGTCGCCACCGCCGTGGCCGTGGCCGCCGTCGCCTGGGGCGGCTGGCACTGGGTGGTGGCCAGCCGCTACCAGACCACGGACAACGCCTACGTCGCCGGCAACGTGGTGCAGATCACGCCCCAGGTGGGCGGCACCGTGCTGAGCATCGGCGCGGACGACACCGACTACGTCCGCGCCGGCCAGGTGCTGGTGCAACTGGACCCCGCCGACTACCTGGTGCAACTGGCCCAGGCCGAATCGCAACTGGCCCAGACCGCACGCCAGACCCGCACCCTGTACGCCAACAACGCCCCCCTGGCCGCCCAGGTGGCCCAGCGCGAGGCCGACCTGCAGCGCCTGAAGGCCGACGCCGCCAAGGCCCGTGACGACGTGGAGCGCCGCCGACCCCTGACCGCCACCGGCGCCGTGGGCAAGGAAGAGTTCGAGCACGCCCAAGCCGTGTTCACCGCCGCCAGCAATGCCGTCAGCGCCGCCGATGCCGCCGTGCGTGCCGCCAAGGCCCAGCTGGCCGCCGCCGAAGCCCAGACCCAGGGCAGCACGGCCGAGGACTTCCCCGCCGTCATGGCCGCCGCCGCCAAGGTGCGCGAGGCCTACCTGGCCCTGCAGCGCACGCGCCTGGTGGCGCCCGTGGACGGCTACGTGGCCAAGCGCGGCGTGCAGCTGGGCCAGCGCGTGGCCGCCGGCGCCCCGCTGATGACCGTGGTCGACCTGCACCACCTGTGGGTGGACGCCAACTTCAAGGAAAGCCAGCTGGCCGACCTGCGCATGGGCCAGAAGGTGGCGCTGACCGCCGACGTCTATGGCGACAAGACCACCTACGAAGGCCAGGTCGTGGGCCTGGGCGCCGGCACCGGCGCGGCCTTCTCGCTGCTGCCGGCGCAGAACGCCACCGGCAACTGGATCAAGGTGGTGCAGCGCGTGCCCGTGCGCATCAGCCTGGCGCCCGAAGCCCTGCAGCAGCACCCGCTGCGCGTCGGCCTGTCCATGGACGTGAAGGTCGACATCCGCGACCAGGACGGCCTGGCCCTGGCGAACGCGCCACGCACCGCGCCCGTGGCCCAGACCACGGTCTACGACGGCACGCTGGCCCAGGCCGATGCCCGCATCGCGCGGCTGATCGCCGGTGAGCGCCTGCCCGCGCTGAAGACCGTGGCCGATGCCCAGGTCGCCCCATAAAGCCGCCAGGAACCTGCCATGACTTCCACCGCTTCCGCCCCCAACGGGGCGGCCCGCACCGGTCCACCACCGGTCGTGCCGCTCAAGGGCGCCCAGCTGGCCCTGGGCACGCTGGCCCTGTCGCTGGCCACCTTCATGAACGTGCTGGACTCGTCCATCGCCAACGTGGCCATCCCGGCCATCTCCGGCGATGTCGGGGTCAGCCCCAGCCAGGGCACCTGGGTCATCACCAGCTTTGGTGTGGCCAACGCCATCTCCGTGCCGCTGACCGGCTGGCTGACGCAGCGCTTCGGCGCCGTGCGCCTGTTCACCATGAGCGTGCTGCTGTTCGTGCTGACCTCCTGGCTGTGCGGCTTCGCCTCGTCGCTGGAGATGCTGGTGCTGTTCCGCGTGCTGCAAGGCGCCGTGGCCGGCCCCATGATCCCGCTGTCGCAGACCCTGCTGCTGTCCAGCTACCCGCCGTCCAAGGCCGGCACGGCCCTGGCCTTGTGGGGCGTGACCACGCTGGTGGCGCCCGTGGTCGGGCCGCTGCTGGGGGGCTGGATCACGGACAACATCTCCTGGCCCTGGATCTTCTACATCAACGTGCCCGTGGGCCTGCTGTCGGCACTGATGACCTGGAGCATCTACCGCCACCGCGAGACGCCCACGCGCAAGCTGCCCATCGACACCGTGGGCCTGTCCCTGCTGGTGCTGTGGGTGGGCGCGCTGCAGCTGATGCTGGACAAGGGCAAGGAGCTGGACTGGTTCGCCTCCGGCGAGATCATCGCCTTCACCGTGATCGCTGTGGTGGCCTTTGCCGTGTTTGTGGTCTGGGAGCTGACCGACGCCCACCCGGTGGTGGACCTGCGCCTGTTCAAGCGCCGCAACTTCGCGGCCGGCTCGATGGCGCTGTCCATCGCCTACGGCGTGTTCTTCGGCAACGTGGTGCTGCTGCCGCTGTGGCTGCAGCAGTGGATGGGCTACACCTCCACCGCGGCCGGCCTGGCGCTGGCGCCCGTGGGGCTGCTGGCCATCGTGCTGACGCCGCTGGTGGGGCGCAAGGTCAGTGTCTGGGACCCGCGCAAGATGGCGACCGGCGCCTTCATCGTGTTCGCCCTGGTGCTGTGGATGCGCTCGCAGTTCACGGTGGAGACGGACTTCCGCCACATCCTGGTGCCCACGCTGATCCAGGGTGCGGCCATGGCCTTCTTCTTCATCCCGCTGACCACCATCACGCTCAGCGGGCTGACGCCGGACCGCATTCCGGCCGCGGCCGGCCTGTCCAACTTCGTGCGCATCACGGCCGGGGCCATGGGCACGTCGATCGCCACCACGCTGTGGGAAAGCCGTGCCACCCTGCACCACGCGCACCTGACGGAGCTGCTGGTGCAGGGCCAGGGGACCTTCGCCACCACCGTGCAGCAGCTGCAGGCGGCGGGCATGAGCGCCGAGCAGGCCTATGCCCAGATCAACCGCCTGATCGACCAGCAGGCCTTCACGCGCGCGGCGAACGACATCTTCCTGGCCTCGTCCTTCCTGTTCCTGAGCCTGATCGTGCTGATCTGGTTCACACAGCGGCCCAAGGCCCACGGCGGGGGCGGTGCGGACGCCGCCGCGGGCGCGCACTGAGCCGCACCCGCCACCGCCCAGGGCGACCCGACCGGGTCGCCCTTTTTTGTTCTAGACCTGGCAAGGGCCACCGTCCCCAAGCACCAGCACCCGGCGCCCCCGCCCACCAACGCAAGTCCCCCAAAGCACCGCAC
>NZ_VSWF01000071.1:0-3233 GCF_009668305.1 Comamonas sp. CAH-2 | reverse complement strand
CCACAAAAAAGCCCCGCCCCGCGGGGCTTTTTTGTGGCGGTCGCGGTCAGACGCGCCCGGGCAGCACCGGCTTGGCTTGCGAGGGCCGCAGGCCAAAGTGCTGGAAGAAGACCGCCGCAAAATGCGTGCTGCTGCGGTAGCCCGCCAGTTGCGCCGCCTTGGCCACCGACAGCTGGCCCTGCTCCAGCCCGTTGCGCGCACGCAGCAGCCGCTGGGCACGCACGAACTGGCCCAGGCTCAGACCGTCCGCCACCGCCGGGAAATGGCGTTGCAGGTGGGCGCGGCTGATGCCCGCATGGCGCGCGATGGCGGCGGTGTCCATGCCATCGGCCGCCGGTGTCATCAACCAGTTGCGCAGCGCCGCCAGGCGCAGATGCAGGCGCGGCGGCATGCCGCGCGGCGCGGCCCGGACCGCATCCGGGGGCAGGTCCACGCTGGCCAACGCCTCCAGCACCAGGTCCAGGCAGCGGCTGTGGTGCCACAGGCGCTGCAGGTGCGCGGGCAAGGCGCGGCCGCGGTGCAACTGGTCGGCAATCGCCAGCGCCCGGGCCGAGGGCTGCCACGCCACGTGCGCCAGGTGGCGGCCCAGGAAGTCCTGCATCGTGCCTTGTGCGATGCCCGCGGCCTGCAGCCACTGCGGGCTCAGCGTCAGCACCAGCTTGCGCTCGCGCCGCCCTTCGCGCCACTGGCGCATGAAGCGCTCCGTGCGTGCCAGCGCCACCACGGCGGCGCACTGCGCGGGTACGCCGGCACGCAGCCGCAGGCGCAGCTCGCCATAGGCCAGCTCGCTCTCGCCCTCCAGCAACAGGACGATCTTCAGCCCCGGGTACAGCAGGTTGGAGGTGCGCATCGTGCACAGGTCCTTGGCGGTCGTGCGGTAGAGCACCAGGCCCTCCTCGACCCGTATCACCTCCATCTGTCCCAACAGCACATCCGTGGCCGGGGTCACAGCCCGGTCGCCCACGATGTACTCGCGCCCCATGGGCTGCAGCGAGCACTCGATGTCCGGCACATGCAGCGTGCGCAATCCGGAGGCGAAATCAGCGATGTTGGAGACCAATTCAGACATGTGCGCGTGCCCTGTACCCTGCAAGAAACCATCACTAAATAAAATTCATTCTCATTTAAACACATCCATCACGGAGTTCTTTCATGCCTTGCGCCCTGCGTCCCCTTTCCCTGGCCTGCCTGTGGGCCCTGGCCAGCCTGGCCCATGCCCAGCCCTCCGGTGACGACCCGGCCAGCCTGGGCACCGTAGTGGTCACCGCCAGCGGCAATGCCGTGGACATCCGGGATGCCCCGGCCAGCATTTCGGTCCTCACCGCCGAGGAGCTGCGCGTACGCCCTGCGCACGAGCTGGCCGAGTTGCTGACCGGCGTGGAAGGCGTGACGCTGAACCGCAGCGCCAACGGCTCGCCCACCATCCAGATGCGCGGCTTCGACCAGGCCTACACCCTGATCCTGATCGACGGCAAGCGCGTGAACGCCAGCACCAGCATGTTCCGCGGGGGCACGGCCTATGACAGCGGCTGGGTGCCGCTGGACGACATCGAGCGCGTGGAGGTGGTGCGCGGCCCCATGTCCTCGCTGTACGGTGCCGATGCCATCGGCGGCGTGATCAACATCATCACCAAGCCCGTCAGCAAGACCTGGAAGGGCTCCATCACGGCCGACACCGTGCTGCACCAGGACCGCGACCTGGCCGACAGCCAGAAGCTGGGCTTTGCCGTGAGCGGACCGCTGGCGGGCGAGGCACTGGGTATCAAGCTGTATGGCAACTACGACCACCGCTCGGACAGTCAGGCCGAAAGCAGCTTCAACGCCGGCTATCCGCTGTTTGCCCGCATCCTCAACCGTCACGCCGGCGGCCAGCTGGCCTGGCGCCCCGATGCGCGTCAGACCGTCACGCTGGATGCCGACGTCAGCAGCAAGACCCAGGGCATGTACACCATGGAGCGCGAAGCCCTGGCGCTGCGCCACCAGGGCCACTGGGACCGCATGACCACCGAGCTGACGCTGGCGACCGACGAAATCCGCAACCTCAAGGGTATGATCGACACCCAGACCAACCCCAACCAGTCCAACACCTACAGCCTGAATGGCAAGGCCAGCTTTCCCGTGGACTGGGGCAACCAGTTCGTGACCGTGGGGGTCGATGCCCGCAAGGAGCGCCTGTACGACCGCGCCAACCTGGCCGGCTGGCCGGGGGTGCCCAGCACGCAGGGCACGCCATCCACCTCGGTGACGCAGTACGCGCTGTTCGTGGAAGACGAAATCCGCCTGACCGAGCGCCTGGCCGTGACGCTGGGCAACCGCTTCGACCACCACGAGCACTTCGGTGGCCACCACAGCCCGCGCGCCTACGGGGTGTTCCACCTGGACGATACCTGGACCCTCAAGGGCGGCATCTCGCGCGCCTTCCGCACGCCCACCCTGGTGCAGAACAGCCCCAACTGGGGGTCCGTGTCCTGCGGCAGCGCCACCACCGGCTGCTACATCATCGGCAGTCGGGACCTGCAGCCGGAAACCGCGCTCAGCAAGGAAATCGGCGTGCAGTACCGCCAAGGCGCCCACAGTGCCAGCGTCACCGTGTTCGACACCAAGCTGAAGAACATGATCGACATCGACAGCCGCACGCGCGACGTCACTCTGGCCCCCAGCCTGGACAACTTTGTCGGCTTCCTGCCCGATGGCCGTCCCATCTTCAGCTACCAGAACATCCACAGCGCCCGCACGCGCGGACTGGAAGGCAGCTGGGCTTGGCAGGTCACGCCGGCCCTGGACGTCAAGACCAGCTACACCTACCTGTCGGCCAAGAACACCAGCAAGCCCGTGCACACGCCGCTGCTCAACCGTTCGCGCCACAACCTGAACGTGGCCGCCAACTGGCGCGTGCACCCCGACTGGAACCTGGGCGCCACCTGGCGCCTGCAAAGCGCGCAGCCGCTCAACAGCGCCAACACCGTGCGCAAGCCCGGCCACGGTCTGCTGGACCTGAGCGCGGCCTGGCAGGTCCGCCGCGATACCACGCTGCGCGCCGGCATCCTGAACGTGGCCGATCGCACCCTGGACCGTGTCAGCGCCAGCGACTACAGCGACGAAGGCCGCCGCCTGTTCCTGTCGCTGAACAGCCGCTTCTGACCACCTGGTGTGCGGACCTGCCAGGGCATCCCCGCACCCGGCCGCGGGCCCACCACGGTGGTGCGCCGGCCCTGGCGCCCACCGTGGTGGGC
>NZ_VSWF01000070.1:0-5093 GCF_009668305.1 Comamonas sp. CAH-2 | reverse complement strand
CGGAGCCCACGCATGAACAGCGCCCCCCTGTCCCCCACTGGCACTTGCACCCTGGTCGGTGCCGGCCCCGGCGATCCGGAGTTGCTGACCCTCAAGGCCCTGAAAGCCATCCAGACCGCGACCGTGCTGCTGGTGGATGACCTGGTGTCCCAGGCCATCGTGGACTTTGCCGCGCCCGACGCGCGCATCATCTATGTGGGCAAGCGCGGCGGCTGCAAGAGCACACCCCAGGCCTTCATCGAGAAGCTGATGGAAGCCGAAGTGCACAAGGGCGAGCGCGTGGTGCGCCTCAAGGGCGGTGACCCCTTCATCTTCGGCCGCGGCGGCGAAGAGGTGGAACACCTGCGCGCCGCCGGCATCGAGGTGCAGGTGATCAACGGCATCACCGCCGGCCTGGCGGGCCTGAGCAGCCTGGGCGCGCCGCTGACCCACCGCGACCACGCCCACGGCGTGGTGTTCATCACCGGCCACGCCAAGCCCGGCGATGCCGGCACGGACTGGCAGGCCCTGGCGGCCACGGCGACCGCAGCGCGGCTGACCCTGGTGATCTACATGGGCATCAGCTCGGCCGAGCAGATCACTGCCGGCCTGCAGGCCGGTGGCCTGCCCGCGCACACGCCCGCGGCCATCATCCAGCACGCCAGCCTGGCGCAGCAGCGCCACGCCATCACCACCCTGGGCGCGCTGCCCGCCACGCTGGCCGCGCAGCAACTGGGCAGCCCCAGCGTGCTGGTGATTGGCGATGTGGTGCGCGGCGTGGCCCAGTGGGCACGGCACAACCCGGCCCCAGAGGCCACGGCGCAGGCCCAGGCCAGCTGAACGCCCTGCGCGCCGGCGGACCCGCCGCCGTACGGGCCGCAGCCCGGAATGCCTTCGGATGCGCCCCAGCGCCGAGGCCCAGCCGGTCGGGCTGCACCCCTGGCGCCATTCGGGCCCGCGGCGGCCCTGCGGCTCAGACCCACCACCGCTCTTCATTTCAAAGCATTTGACGCTTGTTATGGCTGGCTTTCAGGCATCTATAAACCTGAAACCAGCGCTGCACTAGCGCTAAACACTCACTTTTTTATAGCTTCCACAGCGGCACTGTCCCAGCAACAAGGGCTGACACAGCCACCACTGTGTCAGCCCTTGCCATGCCCCCCGCCCGGACGGGCAGGACGCATGTCCCTGCGCGGCACGCGTCAGCTGCCGATCACGCCGCCATCGTCCTTGGTGATCACCACCGTGGCCGAGCGCGGAATGCTGTTGCCGCCATCGGGCCAGTGGCTGTCGCCCTCTTCACCCGGGTGCTGGATGTTGATGAACATGGTCTTGTGGTCCGGGGTGAAGGTGATGCCGGTCACCTCGCACTCCTTGGGGCCCACCAGGAAGCGGCGGATTTCCTTGGTCACGGGGTCGGCGCACAGCATCTGATTGTTGCCCTGGCCGGCGTAGTCCCCCTTGTTGCTGTACTTGCCGTCGGTCTGGATCCACAGGCGGCCATCACGGTCGAAGGCCAGGCCGTCGGGGCTGTTGAAGGTGTTGTCGGCCGTGATGTTGGCCGAACCCGAGCGCAGGTCCTTGCGGTCCGTGTGCACGGTGGGGTTGCCGGCCAGCACGAAGATGTCCCACTCGAAGGTGGTGGCCGCGGCGTCGCCCCCGGCTTCGCGCCAGCGCACGATCTGGCCGTAGACGTTCTTCTCGCGCGGATTGGCGTCGTCCACGGTCTTGCGGCCGCTGTTGTTGGTCAGGGTCACATAGACCTCGCCGGTGCGGGGGTGCACCGTCACCCACTCGGGGCGGTCCATCTTGGTGGCGCCCACCACATCGCCGGCCAAGCGGGCATGCACCAGCACGGCCGCCTGGTTGGCAAACTGGGCATCGGCGCGCAGCTGGGGGTTGGCCTGCTTGTCCAGCAGCAACCAGGCGCCGGTGCCGGCGAAGTCGCCCGTGGCGGCGCCCGCATCAAAGCGCGCCACGAACAGTTGGC
Source organism: Comamonas sp. CAH-2 (assembly GCF_009668305.1). Classification (NCBI taxonomy): domain Bacteria; kingdom Pseudomonadati; phylum Pseudomonadota; class Betaproteobacteria; order Burkholderiales; family Comamonadaceae; genus Comamonas; species Comamonas sp. CAH-2. Next base: position 3,124 of record NZ_VSWF01000070.1, on the reverse strand, counting down.
CGTCGTCCAGCAGGCGGCTGGTGTCGCCGCCGGGCACGTACTTGTGGTTCGAGACGAACTTGTAGATGTAGTCGTTGGCCTGGTCGTCGCCCATGTAGATCACAGGACGGCCATCCTTGGTCAGGGCGAAGGCGGCGTTCTCGTGCTTGAAGCGGCCCAGCGCGGTGCGCTTTTGCGGGATGCTGCCGGGGTTGAAGGGGTCAATCTCGACGATCCAGCCAAAGCGGTGGGATTCGTTGGGCTCCTTCACATAGTCAAAGCGCGCCTCGTGCTTTTCCCACTGGAACAGGCTGCCCTTGGGCGACAGGCCGTAGCGCTTTTGCGCGGCGTTGCGGCGGTCTTCACCGGCGCTGGTGCCGAAGTAGTTGTTGAAGTTTTCCTCGCAGGTCAGGTAGGTGCCCCAGGGGGTGAAACCATTGCCGCAGTTGTTGAAGGTGCCTTGCGCGCGCGTGCCGCTGGCATCGCCCCGGGTCTTGAGCAAGGCATCGCCGGCGGCAGGACCGCTCATCTGCATGGCCGAATGCGCCGTGATGCGGCGGTTGTAGACGCTGCCCGGCACGATGTCCCACGCGCCCTTGGCGTTGCGCTTGAGGTGGATCACCGACACGCCGTGCGCGTTCATCGACTTGTGCACGTGGTCGCGGCCCCATTGCTTGGCCACGTCGCCGCCCTTGCGGCCAAACAGCCAGACGTAGGCGCCGGTCTTTTCATCCACCGTGCAGTACTCGTGGTTCATGACCAGCAGGCCTTCGTCGTTCTTGCCGTCCAGGGCGAAGAAGTGGATGCCGTCGTGGTTGTCGCCCACCTGCTGGGCCTGGGTGGCGGCGTCCTCGCTGCCATCGCCCTTGAACTTGGGGGCCCCGTCCAGCAGCGGCGTGCCCCAGGGGGCCAGCACCTTGGCGCTGTAGCCGGGCGCAATCTTGATGCTGTCGTCGGTCGAGATCGGAATGGCCTGGAAGCCGATCAGCGGCTGGCCGCCCTGGCTGCCCGATGTGGCGCAACCGACCAGCCCCCCGCCCAGACCCAGGAACATGGCCGCCGACAGGCCGGTGCCGGTGCGCAGAAAGCCACGGCGCGACACGGCGCTGGCCACCACGGTCTGGAATTCCGGGTTGGCGCTGAGGTTGGTGGGAACATCTTCGCTGTCGAGGGTGGCAGCTTGCAGATTCATGGTGGGCGTCCTTGAGGTCGTCGTGGGGGTTTCAAAAGCCCGGCCAGTGTCTGCAAACACTGTGTCAGCGACGTGACGGTTGCGCGGCATTTGCATGACAGCGCACCGCCGCGTTGTGCCACGGCCCCAAGGCTTGCAGGGCCCTGACAAACGGGCGCCGGCTGCGCGTTGGCCGCCATCCCAGCGCCCGAATCACAGCGCACAATGGCAGCACGCCCTCAACCACCGCGAGGTATTTCGATGCGCTTTGCAAATCTGAAAATTGGCACCAAGCTCGGCCTGGCGTTCGCGTCCATGCTGGCCCTGACCCTGCTGCTGGGCAGCGTGGCCCTGTGGCAGGTCGAGCGACTGAACCAGGCCCTCCACGGCATTAGCGAGAACGCCCTGCCCAGCGTGGCAGAGACCGGCAACATGCGGTCGCAATGGAACCGCTACCGCCGCCTGGAAAGCCACTTGCTCACGCCGCAGAGCGAATCGGCCGCCCAGACCCTGGATCAGCAGTCGCAGTCGGTGCTGGCCTCGATCGCCGAGTCGGAGCAGCGCTACAAGGCGCTGGAACAATCGGCACAAGAGCAGCAACTGCTGCAGGCCTACCAGCAGCAGCGGGACAGCTACCTGGCCGTGCACCAGCGCTTCACGGAGGCGGCGTTGGCCCTGCACCGCAGTGGCAACACCGACCCCGCCGCCCTGGTGCAGTTGCAGTCCATGTACACCCAGGAGGGCGAACCCGCGTTTGCCGCGCTGGCCGAGACAGTGGGCAAACTGTCGAGCATCAACCAGAACAATGCCGAGGCGCTGCGCACGGACAGCGCCACGGTCAAGACCTCGGCCATGTGGTGGGTGCTGGGCAGCATGGCCAGCAGCGCCGCCCTGGCGCTGCTGTTCGCGGTGCTGGTCACACGCTCGCTGTCCCGCCCGGCCCACCAGGCGATGCAGGCCGCCACGCAGATTGCGGCCGGGGATCTGACCCACCCCATCCAGGCCCTCAGCAGCGATGAGATGGGCACCCTGATGGCCACCATGGAGCAGATGCGCCACAGCCTGAGCACGGTGGTGCAGCGCGTGCGCAGCAACGCCGAGTCGGTGGCCACCGCCAGCGAAGAGATTTCGAGCGGCACCACGGACCTGTCCTCGCGCACCGAAGAGCAGGCCAGCGCCCTGGAAGAGACCGCCGCCTCGATGGAGCAGCTCTCGTCCACCGTGCGCCAGAACGCCGACAGCGCCCTGCAGGCCAACCAGCTGGCCCTGAGCGCCTCGCAAGTTGCCCAGCAAGGCGGCGAGGTGGTCGGCGAGGTGGTGGAAAGCATGCGCAGCATCACCGAAAGCAGCCACAAGATTGCCGACATCATCGGGGTCATCGACGGCATTGCCTTCCAGACCAACATCCTGGCGCTGAACGCCGCTGTCGAGGCCGCGCGCGCCGGCGAGCAAGGGCGCGGCTTTGCCGTGGTCGCGGCCGAGGTGCGCAGCCTGGCCGGCCGCTCGGCCGAGGCGGCCAAGGAAATCAAGCAACTGATCCACAGCAGCGTCTCGCGCGTGGAAGCCGGCAGTGCACTGGTGGAGCGCGCCGGCCACACCATGTCCGAGGTGGTCGGCGCCATCCGCCGCGTGACCGACCTGGTCGGCGAGATCAGCGCCGCCAGCACCGAGCAGAGCCAGGGCGTGGCCCAGGTCGGCGAGGCCATCACCCAGATGGACACCACCACCCAGCAGAATGCGGCCCTGGTCGAGGAAAGCGCGGCCGCCGCCGACAGCCTGAAGCGCCAGGCCCAGGAACTGGTGCAGGCCGTCTCGCACTTCAAGACCCAGGGTGGCGCTGCACCGGCGGCTGCCCCTGTCCGGGCCACCATGCCGGGCACTGCAGCGCCCGTGGCTACGACCGCCCCCCGCACGGCGATGGCGGCACCGCGCAGCCCCGCCACAGGCGCGGCGCGCACACCGTCGGCCCCCACC
>NZ_VSWF01000006.1:0-132214 GCF_009668305.1 Comamonas sp. CAH-2 | reverse complement strand
GGACTCCAAGGTGATCGTGGCGATCAACAAGGACCCCGAGGCGCCGATCTTCTCGGTGGCCGACTATGGGCTGGAGGCCGACCTGTTTACCGCGGTGCCCGAGATGGTCGGCAAGCTGTAAAGAACTTTTCAGCGGCTGCGCCGAACGTACAAAAGGAGCCATGTGGCTCCTTTTGTTTTGATAGCGCCTTGCGCAAGCTGGGCTTGCGCAGAAGGCCGATTGTGGCACTATGGCCTGGGGCAATCTCAGGGCTCGCAGGGGCCGCTCTGCGCCCGCAAGGGCGAGGGCTGGGTGGCAGCCACCCGCCCCGCCTGGGCCCTCAGTTCAGGCTCAGGTCCAGGCCCAGCGTTTTGGCCAGGGTGAAGGTGAACAGCATCACGCCCAGCAGGGCCAGCATGAAGATGGCGGCCACCTTGCCGCCCGTGAGCAGCAGGGCGCGCCGGCTCGCCCCTTTTTTCTTACCCTGGTCGTAATGCCACTTGATGGCGAAGAACATGCACGTGACAAAGATGCCGACCTTGAACGTGACGAAGACTACGGGGACCCAATCGATCATTTGAAAACTTCCAAGCTATGACGTGGCACGGTCTGCCCTGGGGCGCACCGCCGCCCGCAGGGGGCGGCCACATGGTCAGCGAAATCCCTGCAAAGACCGTGTTGCTACCGGCTCTGGAACATACTCTACTGAAAAGCAATTTCCATACATCGCGCGCGCATCTCGGCGTTGAAAACCATGCAAGAGGACTCTTCCCCCCCTTGGTTGCCGCAATTGGCCCGGCAGGGCGGCCCACGTTTTCTGCAGATCGCCGATGCGCTGCAGGCGGCGGTGGCGGGTGGCGCCCTGCAACCCGGTGACCGCCTGCCGCCGCAGCGCCACCTGGCCGCCCAGTTGGGCGTGGACCTGACGACGGTCACGCGCGCTTACGACGAAGCCCGACGCCGCCACCTGCTGGAGGGGCGCGGCGCCCGCGGCACCTACGTGGCAGCGCCCAAGCTCGAGCTGGCGCCCATCCTGGACCTGAGCATGAACACCCCGCCACCGCCCGATGGCGTGGACTTCGGCGACCTGCTCCGGCAAGGGCTGGCCCAGGTGCTGATGCGGGCCGATGCACCACTGCTGATGACCTACCACCTGGGCGGGGGCAGCGACGCTGACCGCCAGGCGGGTGCGCAGTGGCTGGCGCCGATGTTTGGCCCGCTGGAGGCCGCGCAGGTGCTGGTCTGCCCAGGGGCGCAAGCAGCGATCGCGGCCTTGATCCTGGCGCTGACGGAGCCTGGTGATGTGATCCTGGCCGAGCCCGCCAGCTACCCCGGCCTGCGCACTGCCGCCACCCAGTTCGGGCGGCGCATTGTGGCGGTGGACGTGGACCACCATGGCATGCTGCCGCAGTCGCTGGAGCAAGCCTGCCGCGCGCACCAGCCCAAGCTGGTTTACCTCAACCCGACCTTGCAGAACCCGACGGCCATCACCATGCCGGAGCACCGGCGCCGGGAGATTGCCCGCATTGCCCAGCGCTGCCAGGTGCGCATCGTCGAGGACGACCCCTACTGGCTGCTGGCCGAGGCCCCGCCGCCGCCGATTGCCACCTGGGCGCCGGCGCAGGTTATCTACATCTCCACCCTGTCGAAGTGCCTGACCCCTGGCCTTCGGGTTGCCTTCGTGCGCCTCCCCGGCCCGCAGGAGCGCGAGCGCTTTCTGGTTGCGCTCCGGTCGTTTGCGCTGATGGTCGCACCGTTGACGGCCGCCCTGGCCACGCAGTGGATCCTGGACGGTTCGGCGCAGCGCTTGATGGCGGGCGTGCGCCAGGAGGCGCGCCTGCGCCACCGCATGGCCAGGGATGTGCTGGCGGGGCGCTACAGCGGCGCGGGCGACGGCCTGCATGTCTGGCTCGAGTTGCCGGGCTACTGGAACTCCGCGCAGCTGGCGCAGGCGGCCGGGCGCGAGGGCATCGCCGTCACACCCGCGCAAGCCTTTGCCGCCGGTGACCCCGGCCGCGCCTCCGTGAATGCCATCCGCATCTCTCTGGGCAGCACCCAGGACCGGGGCCGGCTGAAGGCCGGCCTGCAACGGCTGTCGCACCTGCTGGCACGCCGGCCCGAACCCTTCAGCGCCGCGGTGGTGTAGCGGGCCCGGCGCCATATGCGGCCAGCTGTGTGGGCGCTGCTGTGCGCCGAAGCCGGCGGTGGCTGGCGGCGCCGGGCAACGTCTGGCCCGCCGCGTGGGGGGCAGAGGGTATGGGGATGGCGCCGTGCTGTGCAGCACCCGCAACCGTCAGCCGCACATCATCCCATTACCAAAAAAAATAGCCTCCAGCGCAGGTGTGTCCTGCGCCAGAAGCTATGGTTAAAGTAGCGACAAGGCGCCCCGCAAGGCCCCTTGTCCCACCGGCGGCCCCCCTTAGAAGGTGTGGCGCACGCCCACTTGCAGGCCTTGCTGCTTGCCGCTGTCGCTCAGCAGGGCGGCGGGCTCCAGGCTCATGCCGCCCACGGCCGCGTCGTAGTCCTTGTTCTTCAGGAACGCGTAGGTGCCGTAGACCGCGGTGCGCTTGGACAGGTTGTGCTCATAGCCCAGGGACAGCTGGTCTGCCTTGAGCTTGGTGGCCACGCCCACGGGCTGGTACTGGTAGTGGTTGTACGCCGCCTTGACCACGCCGGCCGCACCCACGGGGGCCGAGGCGCCCAGGGTGTAGGTCTCGCTCTTCACGGTGGACTGGCCCTCGGGCGTGTTGCGCGCCTGGCGGTACGCACCCAGCAGCTTGAAGCTGCCGAAGTCATAGCCGGTGCCCACGGCGTAGGCGCGCTGGCGGATGTTGGCACCGCCGAAGTCGACGTTGTTCTGCTGCTCGGCCGCCAGGCTGGCGGACCAGGGGCCCTGGTCGTACGACACGGCCGCGTCGTAGTAGGCCTTGGTCTTCCAGGTGCTCTGGTTGGTTTCGCCGAAGGCGTAGTTGGCCGAGAAGGTCACACCGCCGAAGCTGGGCGAGACATAGCCGATCAGGTTGTCCTTGCGCTTGTCGTCGTTGTTGCCGATGCCCCAGGCCTGCGAGCCACCGATGCCGGCGTTGTGGAACACGTCGTAGCGCTTCATGGCCTTGTAGGCGGCGGTTTCGTCGCGGCCCAGGTTCACTTCACCGAAGTTGCCCATCAGGCCGACGGTGGCGCGGCGCTTGAAGTCCACGCCACTGCCGGAGTCGCCCGCGCCGGTGTCGGCGTTGATGCCCGATTCCAGCCAGAACTGGGCCTTCAGCCCACCGCCCAGGTCCTCGACGCCGCGCAGGCCGAAATAGCTGTCCTTGTTGCCGCCAGAGTTCAGGCCCGACCAGGTGTTGTGGCCATCGACCACCGTGGCCGCAGCATCCACGTTACCGAACAGGGTGACGGAAGACTGTGCAAAGGCCGAGCCGGTGGCAGCCACCGCCAGCAGGGGCAGGGTGACCATGATTTTCTTCTTCATTCAGGAACTCCAATCGAGAAATTGACTTGCACGGGGTTGGTGCTCGCTGTCGTGCGGAAGTTCGTGGATTCAACAAAGTGTTGCAGACGTTTGCACACCGTTTACCTGGCCATGACCGTCGGCCTGTGGCGGCGCACAACGGGGGACCGTGGGCGTGCGGGCATGAAAAAAGCTGCCGGAGGGGCAGCTTTTCGGGGGGGCGTGCTCGCGCAGGCTTACATCAGCAGGTGTTCGCCGGCGTTGTCACCGCCCAGGATCACGTAGTTGACCTTGCGGATGTCCATCAGCTTGGTGCCGCCGGCGTAGCTGATCGAGGACTGCACGTCCTGCTCCATCTCGATCAGCGTGTTCTTCAGCGGGCCCTTGATGGGTTCGAGAATGCGCTTGCCTTCGACGTGCTTGTACTCGCCCTTGTTGAAGTCCGAGGCCGAGCCGTAGTACTCCTTGAACAGCTCGCCATCGACTTCCACGGTCTTGCCGGGCGACTCCTCGTGGCCGGCAAACAGCGAACCGATCATCACCATGGTGGCGCCGAAACGGATGCTCTTGGCGATGTCGCCGTGGCTGCGGATGCCGCCGTCGGCAATGATGGGCTTGGTGGCCACGCGGGCGCACCACTTCAGCGCCGACAACTGCCAGCCGCCCGTGCCAAAACCGGTCTTGAGCTTGGTGATGCACACCTTGCCGGGGCCCACACCCACCTTGGTGGCGTCGGCGCCCCAGGCTTCCAGGTCGATCACGGCTTCGGGCGTGGCCACGTTGCCGGCGATCACGAAGGCGTCGGGAATCTTGGCCTTCAGGTACTGGATCATGTTCTTCACACTGTCGGCATGGCCGTGGGCGATGTCGATGGTGATGTACTCGGGGCAGATGTCGTCGGCGACGAAGCGGTCCACGGTGGCGTAGTCCGCAGCCTTGACGCCCAGCGAGATCGAGGCGTACAGGCCCTGCGACTGCATGGCCTTGGTGAAGGCCACGTTGTCGATGTCAAAGCGGTGCATCACGTAGAAGTAGCCGTGCTGCGCCAGGAATTTGCAGATCTTCTCGTCCAGCACGGTCTTCATGTTGGCGGGCACGACGGGCAGGCGGAAGGTGCGGCCCCCCAGCTCCACGCTGGCGTCGCATTCCGAGCGGCTTTCCACGCGGCACTTGCGGGGCAGCAGCAGGATGTTGTCGTAGTCGAAGATTTCCATGGTTCCAAGCTCCGGAAAGGTCACGGTGGGAATCTCACCCACCTCAATTTTCGAGGGTAGGCGCTTGGCTTGGAGACCGGTTTGGTGCGGCGCTGGCAGACAGCGGGCAAAAAAAACCGGACCTCAAAAAACTTGGGCCCGGTGATTGATTCTACCCGGCGCACGGGTTCGCTGCTTGCCCCGAAATGCATGGGGGGTATATGGGAAACCGAATGTGGCGCGTGCCGCCAGCGCTCAGCAGGGGCTGCCGGCACGCTCCATGCGCTTACTCCGGCTTGATCTTGGCGCGGCGCACCACTTCGCCGTAGCCCACCAGGCGGTCGGCCATCATCTTCTCGAAGGCGGCGGGCTTCATGTCTTCGGGGACGATCACGGCCCGGTCATTCAACTGCTTGACCATGGCCGGCTCGGTCGCGGCCTGGCGGATGGCCTTGAACAGAATGTCCTGGATGTCCGCGGGCACGTTCTGCGGGGCGGCGATGCCGGTCCAGGACGTCTGATTGAGCATCGGCTGGTTCAGCTCGCCGAAGGTGGGCACATCGGGCAGCTGGGCCAGGCGCTCGGGCGCGGCCACGGCGAGTGCGCGCAGCTTGCCGGCCTTGATGTGTTCCAGGAAGATCACCAGGTTGTCGAACGCAAACTGCACTTCGTTGGCCAGCACGGCGGTGATCAGTGGCGAGCCACCCTTGTAGGGAATGTGCATGGCCTGGACGCCGTACTGCATCAGCATGGCCTCGGCATTGAGCTGGCCCATGCTGCCGGCACCGGCGCTGCAGAAGTTCACCTGACCCGGACGCGCCTTGAGGTAGGCCACAAATTCCTGCATGTTCTTCACTGGCAGGCTGGGGTGGACGACAACGACGTTGGGCTGGCGGCCGAGCATGGCCAGGTTGGCAAAGTCCTTGATGGGGTCGTAGCCCAGGTTGGGCTGCACCAAGGGGTTGGCCAGGTGGCTGCTCTGCGAGGACACGACCAGCGTGTAGCCATCGGGCTTCGCGCGTGCCACGTATTGCGTGCCGATGGAGCCGCCGGCCCCCGGCTTGTTCTCAATCACCATGGGCACGCCCAGGATGCGGGACAGCGCGTCGCTGTACATGCGCGCCATCACGTCCACCGAGCCGCCGGGTGGGAATGGCACGACCAGTGTGATCGGCCGGCTGGGGTATTTATCGCTCTGCGCCAGGGCTGGCAGTGTGGTGCTGCCGGCCAGGGCCAGGCCAGTGCCCAGGAGGCGGCGGCGGGAGAGGGTGGTCATGGGGTGGTGGGAGGAAGGCATGCGGAAATCCGGTAAAGGTTAAACAGGTTCAGCGGCCGGCACGGGGGCCTGCCACTGAACGGGATGCAAGGAGCAAGGGATCAACCCAGTGCCTGCAGCGTCAGCAGCAGCGCCTGGGCGCGCGGCACGAAGGTGGCCAGGTCGCAGAATTCGCGCTCGCTGTGGGGGTAGCCACCGACCGGGCCCACGGCGCACAGCGAGGGGATGCCCATGGAGGAGGTGATGCCGCTGTCGGCCGCGCCCCCGGTGAATTCACCATCGACCTCGAAGCCCACCTGGGCCGCGCTGCGGCGGTAGGCCTGCAGCAGGGCGTCGGGGGTGCGCGCCATCGGCAAGGTGCCGGTCATGGCGGTGATGCGGCCTTGGGTGCGGGGCAGGTGCTCGGCTTCAATGACGGCCCGCACCTGCTCCAGTGCATGCTCCAGATTATTTTCAGCGGTGTAGCGGATGTCCAGGTGGGCCTTGGCCAGCGGTGCCACCACGTTCGAGGCCATGCCCCCTTCGATGAAGCCGACATTCAGATGCAGTCCGGGCTGGGCCTCGGTCAGCGCGTGCAGCGCAAGCACCTTGTGCGCCAGGGCGGCAATCGCGCTGGCGCCCTGCTGCGGATTGACCCCGGCATGGGCGGCCACACCCTGGACTTCAAAGTCGATGCGGTACGAGCCCTTGCGCTCGTTGACGACATTGCCACTGATGCGGCCGGGTTCGGCATTGAGCACGGCGCGTGCACCCTGCGAGATTTCGCGGATGCGTCCGCGGCAGGCGGGGGAGCCGACTTCTTCATCGCAGGAAAAGAACAGCTGCACCGGGGACGCGTTGCCCCCGAAGCGCGCCAGGGCCTCCAGCACAAACACGTTCATCACCAAGCCGGACTTCATGTCGGCCACGCCGGGGCCGTAGGCCCGGCCGGCTTCGACACGGAACGGGCGTTGCGCCGCCGTGCCACGCGGGAAGACCGTGTCCATGTGCCCCATCAACTGCAGATGGCCTGTGGCTGCGGGGTTGTGGCCGGGGACACGGGCCAGCAGGCATTCGCCCCAGCCTGGCTCCGGCAGGGTCTGGACGGCAATGCCGGCGGCCTCCAGGCGTGCGCGCAGCAATGCGGCCACGCGCTGTACGCCTTCGACATCGCCGCTGCCGCTGTCGGTATCCACCACTTGCTGCAGCAGCTCCTGCATGGCGCTGGCCTGTTCGGCCAGCCATTGCAGCGCGGCCGCTGTGGCGTCGGGGGAAGGGGGGGAAGAGGGCGCGGTTGAGAGGGGCATGGCAGTGCTTATGAAATGAAAATTTCAATAATCATAAAAATTATGTGAAATTGAAAAATCATTATTCCGACAAGTCGTCAGGAATTGCAAGCCGGTGAAGCATGGGGGTATCGACTGGCCAGTCCAGGCTTGCCTGGCGGCGTGCCTTGCAGGACCATCGCCCCGGATGCATGCCACTGCCCGGCGGTGTGCACACGACCTCTTTCCCTTGACCTGTGTCCGCTGCTTATGTTTTTGCCGCAACGTATTGATCTGTATGCCGATGCACTCACCGCGAGTGAGCGCAACCTGGCCGCCTCGCTGCGCCAGCGCTACCCCGAAGGCCTGCTCGACCCGGCCAGCGTGATGGCGGCTGCGGCCGGCACCAGCGCGCCGACGGTGGTGCGCTTCTTTGCCAAATTGGGCTATCCCAGCATGGCCGAGGTGCGGCGGGAAGCACGCACCCAGCTGACGGCGGCGCTGCCCAATCCCTCGCAGCGCAGCAACTTCACGATTGGCGGTGAACGCAGCCTGTCCGAGTGTGTGGACGACACCGTGCTGCACGATTTGCACAACGTGCAGGCCACGTTCCAGCAGCTGGACATGGCGGCCTTCCAGGCCATGGTGCAGGCCATCTGCCAGTGCCAGGGCCGGATCTATGTGGTCGCTGGCGAAAACAGTTCGCCGGTGGCCATGTACCTGACCACGCACCTGAACATCTGCCGCCCTGGGGTGGCCGACCTGGGCAGCCGTGCCCCATTTCCGGTGGACCGCCTGCTGTGGGTGGCGCCCGACGATGTGCTGATCGCCTACTCGATCCGCCGCTATGCCCAGGACACGCTGCAGGCAGCCCGGTATTTTCGGGAGTGCGGGGCCACGGTGTTGGGGATTTGCGACAGCATGGCCGCCCCATTGGTGCGCCATGCCCAGCACAGTCTGCTGGTGTCCACCCACAATGCCTCGCCCTTCGACTCGTACACCGCGACCTTTGCACTGTGCAATGCCCTGGTCTCGGCCGTGGCCCAGCAGCTCAAGGACGACGTGTCGCAATCGCTGCAAAAGCGCGACAGTCTGTGGGCGAAGATGCAGGCACAAGCAGGCGCTGCGGCAGGCCCATCGCCGCGCCGTTCCGCGCGTTCCAAGGGCAAGTGACCCCCGATCCGGCTTGGAAAGCCGTGGTTTCGCGGCACGCAAAGCACCTGCAGGCCGCTGGCGGGCCCTGGTTTTTTAGAATGGGGGCATGTTTCCGCTAGACCTGCTCGATGCTGCCGCGCCCGGCACCCCGCCTTCCCAGAATTCGCCCCTGTTGCAGGGCCTCAATGCCGAGCAGCTGGCGGCGGTGACGCTGCCGGCCGGCCATGCGCTGGTGCTGGCGGGGGCGGGCTCGGGCAAGACCCGCGTGCTGACCACGCGCATCGCCTGGCTGCTGCAGACCGGCCAGGTCTCGCCCGGCGGCATCCTGGCCGTGACCTTTACCAACAAGGCCGCGAAGGAGATGACGGCGCGCCTGTCGGCCATGCTGCCCTACAACGTGCGCGGCATGTGGATCGGCACCTTCCACGGCCTGTGCAACCGCCTGCTGCGCGCCCACCATGTGGCGGCCGGCCTGCCCGCCACCTTCCAGATCCTGGACACGCAGGACCAGCTGTCGGCCATCAAGCGCCTGTGCAAGCAGTACAACGTGGACGAGGAGCGTTTTCCGCCCAAGCAGCTGGGCTGGTTCATCGCCGGCTGCAAGGAAGAGGGCATGCGCCCCCGCGACGTACCCACGCAGGACCCGGACACCAAGAAGAAGGTGGAGCTGTACCAGCTGTACGAGGACCAGTGCCAGCGCGAAGGCGTGGTGGATTTTGGCGAGCTGATGCTGCGCAGCTTCGAGCTGCTGCGTGATGACGCGGCACTGCGCGCGCACTACCAGCTGCGCTTCCGCTTCATCCTGGTCGATGAGTTCCAGGACACCAACAAGCTGCAGTACGCCTGGCTCAAGCAGCTGGCGGGGGAAGTGGTGAACGGCCACATGCAGTCCACCAGCAGCGTGCTGGCCGTGGGCGATGACGACCAGAGCATCTATGCCTTCCGCGGGGCGCGCGTGGGCAATATGAGCGACTTCGTGCGGGAGTTCGATGTGCAGCACCAGATCAAGCTGGAGCAGAACTACCGCAGCTACGGCCACATCCTGGACAGCGCGAACGCGCTGATCGAGCACAACAGCCAGCGCCTGGGCAAGAACCTGCGCACCGACCAGGGCGCCGGCGAGCCGGTGCGCGTGCTGGAAGCCCCGACCGACCTGGACGAGGCCAGCTGGATGGTGGGCGAGATCAAGGACCTGGTGCGCAACGACGGCTACAGCCGCCAGGAGATTGCCGTGCTGTACCGCAGCAATGCGCAGAGCCGGGTGATCGAAAGCAAACTGTTCAACGCCGGCATTCCCTACCGCGTGTACGGCGGCATGCGCTTCTTCGAGCGGGCCGAGGTGAAGCACGCCCTGGCCTACCTGCGCCTGATCGAGAATCCGCACGACGACACCAGCTTCATGCGCGTGGTGAACTTCCCGGCGCGCGGCATCGGCGCGCGCAGCGTGGAAACGCTGCAGGAAACCGCGCGCGCCGCGGGCTGCTCGCTGTCCGATGCGGTCACCGCCGTGGGCGGGGCCGCGGGCACCAAGCTGCAGGGCTTTGTCGCCAAGATCGACGTGCTGCGCGAGGAGACCCAGGGCAAGACGCTGCGCCAGACCATCGAGCGGATGTTGGAGGTCAGCGGCCTGGTGGACTTCTACCTGAGCGACAAGGAAGGCCAGGACCGCATCGAGAACCTGAAGGAACTGGTGAACGCGGCCGAGAGCTTTGTGACCCAGGAAGGCTTTGGCAAGGATGCGGTGGCCCTGCCCGTCGACGAAACCGGGGTGCCGCTCACGCAGAGCCTGGCCAGCCAGGGTGTGGACACGGCGCGGCCGCTGCTGGACCTGCCGCTGGGGGGCACCGACGTGGAGACGGGCGAGACCCTGTCGCCGCTGCAGGCCTTTCTGGTGCACGCCGCCCTGGAGGCCGGGGACAACCAGGCCCAGGCCGGCCAGGACGCGGTGCAGCTGATGACGGTGCACGCCAGCAAGGGCCTGGAGTTCGACGTGGTCTTCATCGGCGGGCTGGAAGAGGGCCTGTTCCCCCACGAGAACGCCATGAGTGACCGCGGCGGCCTGGAGGAGGAGCGCCGCCTGATGTACGTGGCCATCACCCGCGCGCGCAAGCGCCTGTACCTGAGCCACTCGCAAAGCCGCATGCTGCACGGGCGCACCACCTTCAACCTGCCCAGCCGTTTCATCGACGAGCTGCCCGAGGCCTCGCTCAAATGGCTCAGCGCCAAGGGCGGTTTTGGCAGCTTTGCTCCCAAAAACGGAGCTGGTAGCGCTTGGCAGTCGGGCGCCAGAGGTCAATTTGGTACTTATGCGGCCAAGGGGCCGGAAATCTTTGCCAGCCCGCCGGTGCCGGTGCAAAAGGCGGTGCCGGGCCACGGCATCGTCAAGGGCAAGACGGTGTTCCACACCAAGTTTGGCGAGGGCAAGGTGCTGGCGGTGGAAGGCACGGGCGACGATGCGCGCGCGCAGATCAACTTCCCGCGCCATGGCACCAAGTGGCTGGCGCTGGCGATTGCCAAGCTGACCGTGGTGGATTAGGCCCGGGTCTTGATGCAAGTCATGGCATAACCCGGCTTCACCTTGGACAGTTAGGGTGTGGGTTGCGCGGAAGCCTTGCCCTCCGCGCAGTGTGTTTTCATTCGGAATGAGGAGCACAGCATGGCACGCATGATGAAAGCCGCCGCCTTTATCGACAAAGGCCGGATCGAGATTGTCGAGAAACCCGTCCCCGACGTGGGTCCCAACGATGCGCTGGTCCGCATCACCACCACCACCATCTGCGGCACCGACGTGCACATCCTCAAGGGGGAGTACCCGGTGGCCCAGGGCCTGACCGTGGGCCACGAGCCGGTGGGTGTGATCGAGAAGCTGGGCAGTGCCGTGCAGGGCTACACCGAGGGCCAGCGCGTGATCGCCGGGGCCATCTGCCCCGACTTCAACAGCTATGCGGCCCAGGATGGCTACCCCAGCCAGGACGGCAGCTACCTGGCGGCGCGCGGCCTGTGCGGCTGCCACGGTTACAAGGCCACGGCCGGCTGGCGCTTTGGCAACCTGATCGACGGCACCCAGGCCGAGTACGTGCTGGTGCCCGACGCCCAGGCCAACCTGGCGCCCATCCCCGACGGCCTGACCGACGAGCAGGTGCTGATGTGTCCGGACATCATGTCCACCGGCTTCAAGGGGGCGGAGAACGCCAACATCAAGATCGGCGACACCGTGGTGGTGCTCGCACAGGGCCCCATCGGTCTGTGCGCCACGGCCGGCGCGCGCCTGCTGGGGGCGACCACCATCATCGCCGTCGATGGCAACGACCACCGCCTGGGCATCGCCAAGAAGATGGGCGCCGATGTGACGCTGAACTTCCGCAACGTGGACATCGTGGACGAGGTGATGAAGCTCACCGGCGGCAAGGGCGCGGACAGCTCCATCGAGGCCCTGGGCACACAGACCACGTTCGCCCAGGCCATGAAGGTGCTCAAGCCCGGCGGCACGCTGTCCAGCCTGGGCGTGTACTCGGAAGACCTGTCCATCCCGCTGGCCCAGTTTGCCGCGGGCCTGGGCGACCACACCATCCGCACGGCCCTGTGCCCTGGCGGCAAGGAGCGCATGCGCCGACTGATGAACGTGATTGCCGCCCAGCGCCTCGACCTGGGCGTGCTGGTCACGCACCAGCGCAAGCTGGATGACATCGTCGAGGCCTACTACCTGTTTGCGCACCAGCGCGACGGGGTGCTGAAGATCGCCATCAAGCCCTGAGCAGGGCGGCCAGCAAAAAGGGACGCCGAGGCGTCCCTTTTTTCATGCGTGCTCTGCCGGCTTACTTGTAGTCGTAGGTCACATCGTCCACGTGCAGGCTGCGCTCGCCGTCGGGCGGCGAGAAGCAGTCGCGGAAGGTGAACACGGCCGAGGTCAGGAACATGGTGACCAGGCCCATGCCCAGCATGATGGTCAGGATGTTGGCCGCCAGGGCCACGGCCGAGCCCAGCAGCAGCGACAGCACCAGCGTCACCAGGGACAGGACCAGGCCCGCAGCGATCGCCAGGCCCAGCCAGCCCAGGGCGTACATGAAGAAGGCGCGGAAGTTGCGCACGCAGGCCACGACGCTGAAGAACACCGCCTTGACGGGCGATACGCCGTGCCACTGCACCAGCGCCGGGGCGTGCCACATCAGCATGGCCAGCAGGTTGTAGAGCACGAAGCCGCTCCACAGCGCGATCTGGAAGCCCGGTTGCTGCACCAGCTCCTCCGCCACTTCGGGGGTGATGGGGTCGTTGCTCAGCGACAGGCGTGCCAGACTGCCGTCGTCGAACAGCGAGGTCAGGCTGACGATCAGCAGAATGCCCAGCATGTAGAACAGGCCCAGGATGGCCAGCGCCTGGATGCGCGACTGGCCGCTGCGAAACGGCGCCAGGATCAGGCTGGGGCGGGGGATGCGGTCCTGCGATGCCTCGGCGGCGCCCAGCATCATCACCAGGAACACGGTGGGCATCAGGATCAGCGCTAGGTAGGACCCGATCACCGGCAGCATGCCCAGCAAGGAGACGGCCGCCATGCTGAGGAACAGCAGGGCTGTCAGTGCCATGGGCTGGCGCCAGAAGGTTTGCATGCCAAGCTTGACCCATTGCAGGCCGGTGCTGGCGGGAACGATGTGGAGTTTCATGTCTGTGGGGCGCAGGAAGGTGCGGCTGCGGGCTGGGCGCCCGGCATGCGCACAACTGTACCCCACGGCTGCGGCGCAGCAGTCCGTGGGGCTGATCGTGCAGGGCTCAGTGTGGGGCGGCGCTGCCCAGGTCCACGGGGTAGGCCACGCGCTGGCGCAGCACGCGCTCGAAGTGCGTGGGGTCGTGCGGCACCAGCATGGAGGCTTCACGCGGCAGGTAGAAGTCCCACAGGCGCGAGATCCAGAAGCGCAGCGCGCCGGCCCGCAGCATGGCGTTGAACAGCTGGCGCTCGGCCGCTTCCAGCGGGCGCACGGCCTGGTAGGCCTGCAGCATGGCCTGGGCGTTGTCGGCGCGGTGGGCGCCGCTGGCATGGTCAATGCACCAGTCGTTCAGGCACACGCACAGGTCGAACAGGAAGGTGTCGGTGCCGGCGAAG
Source organism: Comamonas sp. CAH-2 (assembly GCF_009668305.1). Lineage (NCBI taxonomy): Bacteria > Pseudomonadati > Pseudomonadota > Betaproteobacteria > Burkholderiales > Comamonadaceae > Comamonas > Comamonas sp. CAH-2. The sequence goes on along the minus strand of NZ_VSWF01000006.1, from coordinate 118,817 downwards.
TAGAAGTCGAAGAAGCCGGTGAGCTGCTCGCCGTCGAACATCACGTTGTCGCGGAACAGGTCGGCGTGCACCGGGCCACGTGGCAGGGCGCGATAGGCACTCGAGGCTGCCGTGTGGTTCTGGAACGCCAGCTCGGCCTGCAGCAGCTCGGCCGCGCCGCTCTCCAGGTGGGGCAGGACCACGGGCACGGTCTGGTTCCACCAGGCCAGGCCGCGCAGGTTGGGCTGCTCGCGCGCGTAGTCGCGGCCGGCCAGGTGCATTTTGGCGAGCATTTCGCCCACGGCGGCGCAGTGCACGGGCTGGGGCTGCAGCTGGCTCTTGCCGCGCAGCTTCTGCACGATGGCGGCGGGTTTGCCGCAGACCTTGTGCAGGATGTCGCCGCTCTTGGCATCGGCCTGCGGGTCGGGCACCGGGATGCCCTTGTGGGCCAGGTGCTTCATCAGGTGCAGGTAGAAGGGCAGTTGCTCGGCGGTCAATCGCTCGAACAAAGTCAGCACCCACTCTCCTTGATCGGTCGTCAGGAAGTAGTTGGTATTTTCAATGCCGCCTTGAATGCCGCGCAACTCGGTCAATTGGCCCAGGGGAACGCGGCGCAGCAGGTCGCGCGCGTCTTTGTCAGAGACTTCGGTAAAAACAGCCATCGCTCAGGATGTAGAAAGGGAACATCCCACCGCCGCCATGGGCGGTGGTGGGGCAGTGGACGCGGGGTCCGCTCAGAACTGCAGTGCGCGCCAGACCCGGCGGCCGTTGGTGCCGTCGGTGCCTTCGTTGTTCTTGGGGTCGACCTCGTAGGCGGGCAGATTACCCACCTTGGGTTGCACGGTAATGCTCTTGGTTTCGCCGCCGACGCGCAGTTCATCCACGCGGCTGCCACCATCCTCGACGCGGATGCGCTCGATGCGTTGGTTGCCCTTGTCACCCTTTTGCTCTGCATTTTGCAGCTGCTGGGGTGGTTGAGCATTGGGTTGGGGCGAGTTTTCGCCATTGGCCTGGGCCAGCACGGGGGCGGCGGTCAGGAGCGAGGTGAGGAGGAGGGTGGCGGCGCGCATGCCCAAATTGTAGGCGTTGTTGCCCCGGTGCATGTGCAGCCTGCGCACCGGCGCCGGGGACAGCTGCGGGCAGGCCCTGGTGCTGGGCAAGACCATGTCCGTTCCCGCCGGCCCTGGCGACAGGCACAATTCCCGCCATGAGCAATTCCAAGACATTGGTGCTGGTCGACGGCTCCAGCTATCTGTACCGCGCCTACCATGCCATGCCCGACCTGCGGGCCGTGCCCGGGGACCCCAGCAGCCCGGCCACCGGGGCCATCCGCGGCATGGTGAACATGATGCAGTCGCTGCGCAAGGATGTGGCGGCCGATTACGCCGTCTGCGTGTTCGATGCCTCGGGCCCGACCTTCCGCGACGCCATGTACGACCAGTACAAGGCCACGCGCTCGCCCATGCCCGACGATCTGCGCAGCCAGATTGCCCCCATCCACGAGGTGGTGGACCTGCTGGGTTGGAAGGTGCTGACCGTGCCCGGCGTGGAGGCCGACGATGTGATCGCCACGCTGGCGCAGCTGGCGGCGGCGCAAGGCATTGATGTCATCGTCTCCAGCGGCGACAAGGACCTGAGCCAGCTGGTCAACGAGCGCGTGACCATCATCGACACCATGAATGGCAAGAAGCGCGACGTGGCCGGCGTGACGGCCGAGTTTGGCGTGCCGCCGTGGCTGATGGTGGACTACCAGGCCCTGGTCGGCGACACCGTGGACAACGTGCCCGGCGTGACCAAGGTCGGCCCCAAGACAGCCGCCAAGTGGCTGGAGGAATACGGCACCCTGGACAACCTGATCGCCCATGCCGACGCCATCAAGGGTGTGGCGGGCCAGAACCTGCGCGATGCCATCGCCAGCGGCCAGCTGGCGCTGAGCCGCCAGCTGGTGACCATGAAGACCAACTGCGACCTGAGCGCCTATGTGCCGGGCCTGCCGGCGCTGGACGACATCACCCTGGATGCGCCGGACACCGAGGGCCTGCGGCCTTTCTATGAGAAATATGGCTTCAAGGGCCTGGCACGGGCGCTGGGTGCTCCTGCTTCGGAAGCGCCACAGGCCGCCCCTGCCAGTGCCCAGGGCGGGCTGTTTGACGCCGACGATGCAGCAGCCACCGAGGTGGCCGTGGCCGCCCAGCAGCGTGAGGTGGTCTACACCACCATCCTGACCGAGGAACAGTTCCAGCTGTGGCTGGCCAAGATCCACGCCGCGGCGTTGACGGCCATCGACACCGAAACCGATTCGCTGGACGAGATGCAGGCGCAGATCGTCGGCATTTCCCTGAGCGTGCAGGTGGGCGAGGCAGCCTACATCCCGCTGCGCCACGAGGGCATGGACGTGCCCCAGCAACTGCCGCTGGACTGGGTGCTGGCGCAGCTCCAGCCCTGGCTGGAGGACGCCAGCCAGAAAAAGCTGGGCCAGCACGTCAAGTACGACCAGCATGTGTTTGCCAACCACGGCATCACCGTGCGCGGCTATGCGCACGACACCATGCTGCAGTCCTATGTGCTGGAAGTGCACCGCCCGCACAACCTGGGCAGCCTGGCGCTGCGCCATGTGAACCGCACCGGCATCAGCTACGAGGACCTGTGCGGAAAGGGCAAGAACCAGATCCCGTTTGCCCAGGTGTCCGTGGACAAGGCGGCGGCGTACAGCTGCGAGGATTCCGACCAGACGCTGGACGTGCACGGCGTGCTGTGGCCGCAGCTGGAGGCTGATGCCAAGCTGCGCCACATCTACGAGCTGGAGATGGCGACCAGCGAGGCGCTGTTCCGCATCGAGCGCAACGGTGTGCGCATCGACGCCGGGGCGCTGGCGCGCCAGAGCAACGACCTGGGCGCGCGCATCCTGCAGCTGGAGAACGAGGCCTACGAGATCGCCGGCCAGCCCTTCAACCTGGCTAGTCCCAAGCAGCTGGGCGAAATCTTCTTCGACAAGCTGGGCCTGCCGGTGGTCAAGAAGACCGCCACCGGCGCGCGCAGCACCGACGAGGAGGTGCTGGAAAAGCTGGCCGAGGATTACCCCCTGCCCGCCAAGCTGCTGGAGCACCGCAGCCTGTCCAAGCTCAAGGGCACCTACACCGACAAGCTGGCGCAGATGGCGCTGCCGCGCACCGGCCGCGTGCACACCCACTACGCCCAGGCTGTGGCCGTGACCGGGCGCCTGTCCAGCAACGACCCCAACCTGCAGAACATCCCCGTGCGCACGCCCGAGGGCCGCCGCGTGCGCGAGGCCTTTGTGGCGCCCGAGGGCAAGCTGATCGCCAGCGCCGACTACTCGCAGATCGAGTTGCGCATCATGGCCCACCTGAGCGGTGACGAGGCCCTGCTGCGCGCCTTCCGTGACGGCCTGGACGTGCACCGCGCCACGGCGGCCGAGGTCTTCGGCGTGGCCGTGGACCAGGTCAGCAGCGAGCAGCGCCGCTATGCCAAGGTCATCAACTTCGGCCTGATCTACGGCATGAGCAGCTTCGGCCTGGCCAAGAACTTAGGGATAGAGACCAAGGCCGCGGCGGCCTACATCGACAAGTACTTCCAGCGCTACCCCGGCGTGAAGCGCTACATGGAGCAAACCGTGGAGCTGGCCCATGCCCAGGGCTATGTGGAAACCGTCTTCGGCCGGCGCCTGTACCTGCCCGAGATCAACGGCGGCAGCGGCCCGCGCAAGAAGGCGGCCGAGCGCGCCGCCATCAACGCGCCCATGCAGGGCACGGCGGCCGACCTGATCAAGAAGGCCATGGTGGCCGTGCAGGCCCGGCTGGATGCCGAGCGCCCCGAGGTGCAGGTCATCATGCAGGTGCACGACGAACTGGTGTTCGAGCTGCCGGTGGCCGCGCGCGACTGGGTGCAGGCCGAAATCCCCGCCCTCATGGCCGGCGTGGCCGATCTGTCCGTGCCGCTGCTGGCCGAGATCGGCTTTGGCCCGAATTGGGAGCAGGCGCACTGAGCGGTGTCTCCCGCTCGATGCCTTTAAAAAGAGAGCGGCAGGCGCATGCCAATTCGTACTTTCAGCCACTTTTGTGGCTGAAATGCTTGAAATACATGCGCTGAGTGCTCCTGAAAACCAATCCAAGGAATGCCGTGTCAACTGGCTTTGCACTGACGCCCGCCGTGCGCATGGGGCTGTCGATTTCTGTGGCGACGGGGCTGTATGGCATCTCGTTCGGGGCCCTGGCCGTGGCGGCAGGCCTGCATGTCTGGCAGGCGCTGGCGCTGAGCGCGCTGATGTTCACCGGCGGCTCGCAGTTCGCCTTCATCGGCGTGATCGCGGGCGGGGGCGCTGGCTCGGCCGCGGTCGGCGCGGCCACCTTGCTGGGCGTGCGCAACGCCGTCTACGGCATGCAGATGAACCGATTGCTGCAGCCCCGGGGCTGGCGCAAGTGGCTGGCCGCCCACCTGACCATCGACGAGTCGGCCGCCACCGCGTCCGGCCAGATCGATGCGGCCGAGCAGCAGCGCGGCTTCTGGACCGCCGGCGTCGGCGTGTTCGTGCTGTGGAATGCCTTCACCCTGTGCGGGGCCCTGCTGGGCGATGCCCTGGGCGACCCGCGCCAGTGGGGGCTGGACGGTGCGGCCGTCGCCGCCTTCCTGGGTCTGCTGTGGCCGCGCCTGCAGCAGCGCGAACCCGTGGCCCTGGCCGTGCTGTGCGGCGTGGTCACGGCCCTGGCCGTGCCCCTGCTGCCGCCGGGCCTGCCGATCTTGCTGGCGGCCCTGGTCGGTGCCGCCTGGGGCTGGTGGCGCAGTGCGCGCCTGCAGCAAGATGGGAGGCCCGCATGAGCCAGTGGCACTGGATCGTACTGGCCAGCGCCGCCGCGCTGCTGACCAAGCTACTGGGCTATGCCGTGCCGGCGCGTTTCTTGCACAACCCGCGCATGACCCAGGTGGCGGCCTGCATGACGGTGGCCCTGCTGGCCGCCCTGACGGTGATGAACACCTTCTCGCACGGCCAGACGCTGGTGCTGGATGCGCGGCTGGCCGCTCTGGGCGTGGCCGCCCTGGCCCTGTGGCTGCGCACCCCCTTTTTGCTGGTGGTGGTGCTGGGGGCGGTCAGCGCCGCCATGGTGCGCTGGCTGGCGGGCTGACGGCGGGGGGCTTGACAGCTTGTGTACGCTGGAACGTCATGGGGTTGAAGCGGGCGCGCAAGCAGCCCCGCTGACGACTCAGTCAGCGCGCAGCGGCGCAGCAAGCCGCCGCGTCTTTAGCGAAAATGCGAAGCAGTTCGGGCCACCGCCCTGAAAGAAAACAGTTGTTATGACATTGGTCGCCATCATCGTGGCCACCCTGGCTTCCGGCATCGGCAGCGTCTGGGTGGCTAACTTTCTTTTGCAAGCCGGTTTCGGCCAGCGCGCCAGCAGCCGCGCGCAGCAAGGCCTGCTCAGCCTGGCCGCCGGGGCCTTGCTGGCCACGGCCTTCATGCACCTGCTGCCCGAAGCCTTCAACAGCGAGGCCAGCGCCCAGGATCTGTTCATGACGCTGCTGATCGGCGTGGTGTTCTTCTTCCTGCTGACCAAGGCCGAGCTGTGGCACCACGGCCATGAGCATGCCCACGAGCATGAGCACCATGTGCATGACCACACCCACGCCCATCCCGGGCACACGGGGCACCACCACCATGCCAAGAGCAGCGGCTGGTCGCTGCTGACCGGTGACAGCGTGCACTGCTTTGGCGATGGCATCCTGATTGCCTCGGCCTTCGTCGCCGACATCCGCCTGGGCCTGATTGCCGCCGTGTCGGTGATGGCGCACGAGGTGCCGCACCACATCGGCGATCTGGTGGTGCTGCGCAACAGCGCCCACCGCAATCTGGCGCTGTTCAAGGTGTCGCTGGCCGGTGCGGTCACGGCGCTGGGCGGGTTGACCGGTTACTTCCTGCTGGGCCACCTGGAAACCTGGCAGCCCTACTTCCTGGTGGTGGCCTCCAGCAGCTTTGTGTATGTGGCCCTGTCCGACCTGATCCCGCAGCTGCAAAAGCGCCTGTCGGCCCGCGAGTCGCTGGTGCAGGTGGCCTGGCTGCTGACCGGCATCGTGTTGGTCACCGCGGTCAGCGGACTGGCGCACGGCGGCCACGGCCACTGAGCCGTGCGCGCACCAGAGCGCTTTCCACCCCCCAACAAAAAAGGCACCGTACGGTGCCTTTTTTGCGGCGGCAGTGCTCACTGGCTCATGCCGGTTCCGTCTGCTGGTGCTCGGGGCGGCGCGTGCCCTGCAGCACGGAGCGCACGGCCGACAGCTGGCGGCGCGACACCTGCAGCATCTCGGGCACGCTGTGCAGGCGCATGGCCCAGCATTCGCCTTCCTCGTCGGTGTACTGCTTTTCCAGCATCCGCATCTGGCTGGGGTTGACCAGCGCGTTGCGGTGTAGGCGCAGGAACTGGCCGGGGTAGCGCTGCTCCAGCTCGCTCAAGGAGTTGTCGAGGATGTAGGTGCGCGAGGCGGTGCGCACGGTGACGTATTTCTGCTCGGCCTTGAGGTAGACGACCTGGTGCAGGGGCACGCGCTCGGCACGGCCGCGGTCACGGATCACCAGCGCCGGGGCGGATTCGCTGCTGCTGGGCGTGCCTTCGAGGGCGCGGATGCGGCGCAGCTTGGCAATGGCCTGCTGCAGGCGCTCCAGGCGCACGGGCTTGGTCAGGTAGTCGATCGCCTCCACCTCAAAGGCGCTGGCGGCGTACATGGAATGGGCCGTGACGAAGACGATGGCCGGGGGCTTGGGCAGGTTGCGCAGGGTCTGCGCCAGCACCATGCCGTCGGGGCCGGGCATCTGGATGTCGAGCAGCACCAAGTCCACTGGCAAGGGGCTGCGGTGCACAAACTCCAGCGCCTGGGCAACGTTGGCAGCTTCTTCAATGGTGAACGGCGCGGTGGGGTCTTCGCTTTCACTCAGCAGCACCCGCAACCGGTTGCGGGCCAGCAGTTCATCATCAACGATGAGGATGTGCATCTCTTATCTCCGGATGGTTATGTACTTCTTAACTGAGCGGTAGAGATATCAAAACTTCGAAACGGCCTTCCTTGCGCGTGGCGCTGAAGCTGGCCTGCACGTCGTGCAGCAGGCGCAGTCGCCGCTCTACGTTCTTCAGGGCCATGCCCTGGCCCTGTGGTGCCGTGGCCTTGTCGCCGAGGCGTCGGGACGGATTCAGTGTATTGGTGACGCGTAACAAAATGAATTTTTTCTGAGTGAGTTGCGCGGAGATTGTTACTTTTGCGCCAATTTCAGAGGGTTCTACCCCATGTTTGACGGCGTTTTCCACCAAGGGCTGCAACAGCAACGGCGGCAGGTGTGCATCGAGCGCCGCAGGGTCCAGGTCCCAGTGCACCTGCAGCCGTTCGCCGAAGCGTATTTGCTCGATGTCGAGGTAGCGTTGCGCCAGCTCAATCTCTTCCGACAGGGCGATCTTGCTGCGGGGGTCCTGCAAGGTGGCGCGGAATAGGTCGCTCAGGTCCTGCAGCAAGCGCTCGGCCTTGCCCGGGTGCTCTCGCACCAGGGCGATCGCGCTGTTGAGGGCGTTGAACAGGAAGTGCGGGCGAATGTGGGCCTGCAGCGCGGTCAGCTGTGCCTTGGTGGCCGCCGGGGTGCGGCCCTCGGCGCGCAGCACCAGGTAGCCGACCAGCACGGCGGCCATCACGCCGCCGGAGATGGCGTTCGCCAGCCAGTGCAGGTGCGCCACGTCGCCGTTGATCGCCAGCATGGCCGTGGCGTAGAGGCCGGCCACCATGCCCAGCACGATGCCGATCGCATACTGGTGCGGGCCCTCCATCCGGTGCAGCACGCGCTTGAGGCTGCAAGCCATCAGCAGCCACACCAGCGTGCCCGGCAGGCCGCCACTGGTCAGCCAGGCCATTTGCAGCAGCCACTCCCAGCCGTTGGCCCCCTGGTAGAGCGCGGCCAGGGCCAGCACCAGCTCCACGCCGAGCACGGCGCGCAGCACCACCCCCAGATGGCACGCATCGAAGATCAGAACCGGCAGCGCTGCAGCAGGCTGAGGGGTTGTCCCTTCTGCGGATTCGGAGGAAGGTGATTGGCTCGATAAAATTTCAGGCTTGTGCATAGGGCATCCGGGTGTTCCGGGTGTCTGTCGTAACCGGAAATTCTGCCCTCCCATGTCTGATCACACCACCACGCAGCCCTCCCACAACCAACTCGACACCAAGGCGCAGGCGTGGTCCGCGTTGTTTTCCGAGCCCATGAGCGATCTGGTCAAGCGCTACACCTCCAGCGTGTTCTTCGACCAGCGCATGTGGAAGGCCGACATCACCGGCAGCCTGGCGCACGCGGAAATGCTGGCAGCCCAGGGCGTGATCGGCCAGAACGACTACGCCGCCATCCAGAAGGGCATGGCGCAGATCCAGCAAGAGATCGAGTCCGGTGCGTTCGAGTGGAAGCTGGACCTGGAAGACGTGCACCTGAACATCGAGGCGCGCCTGACGGCCCTGGTCGGCGATGCCGGCAAGCGCCTGCACACCGGCCGCAGCCGCAACGACCAGGTGGCCACCGATGTGCGCCTGTGGCTGCGCGACGAGATCGACCTGATCGAAGGTCTGCTCAAGGAGCTGCAGCTGTCGCTGGTGGAAGTGGCCGAGCAGAACGTGGACGTGATCCTGCCCGGTTTCACCCACCTGCAGGTGGCCCAGCCCGTGAGCTTTGGCCACCACATGCTGGCCTATGTGGAAATGTTCAAGCGCGACGCCGAGCGCATGCTGGACGTGCGCAAGCGCGTGAACGTGCTGCCCCTGGGCTCGGCCGCGCTGGCTGGCACCACCTACCCGCTGGACCGCGAGCGCGTGGCCAAGACGCTGGGTATGGAAGGTGTTTGCCAGAACTCGCTGGACGGCGTGTCCGACCGTGACTTCGCCATCGAATTCACCGCGGCCGCGTCGCTGTGCATGGTGCACGTCTCGCGCCTGTCGGAGGAGCTGATCGTGTGGATGAGCCAGAACTTCGGCTTCATCAAGATCGCCGACCGCTTCACCACCGGTTCGTCCATCATGCCGCAGAAGAAGAACCCCGACGTGCCCGAGCTGGCGCGCGGCAAGACAGGTCGTGTGGTGGGTCACCTGATGGGCCTGATCACCCTCATGAAGGGCCAGCCCCTGGCCTACAACAAGGACAACCAGGAAGACAAGGAACCGCTGTTCGACACCGTGGACACGCTGAAGGACACGCTGCGCATCTTCGCGGAAATGATCGGCGGCCAGGTCAATCCGGCGACCGGCGCCAAGGAAGGTGGCATCACCGTGAACGCGGCCAACATGCGCGCCGCGGCACTCAAGGGCTATGCCACGGCTACCGATCTGGCTGACTACCTGGTGAAGAAGGGTCTGCCCTTCCGTGACGCCCACGAAACCGTGGCGCATGCCGTCAAGCTGGCCACGGCCAAGGGCGTGGACCTGAGCGAGCTGCCCTTGGCCGAGCTGCAGTCCTTCAACCCGAATGTGCAGGCCGATGTGTTTGACGTGCTGAGCCTGGAAGGCTCGCTGAACGCGCGCAACACCCTGGGCGGCACCGCCCCTGCGCAAGTGCGCATCCAACTGGCCAAGCACCGCGCACGCCTGGCGTAAGCAGCCAGCCACCCGGCCTGGGTGGGCCGAGTCCATCCACCGCACAAGGGACGCAGCCGCGTCCCTTTTCTTTGGCGCGCAACGGCTCTGCGGCGAGCAACGATGCGCCACCTCGCCAAAAGCTATCCATTTTGAAGCTGTCGGCGGGCTGGGGGCTGATAAGCTCGCAGATGGCCGTGTATGGCTTTTTCTGTTTTTGATTGTTGGAGAAATTCGTGATCCACGCATCCCGTCGTCGCTTCCTGGTCCAAACTGCGCCGCAAGCCGCAGTGCTGGCTGCAGCCAGCGTGGCCGGATGGCGATGGTCGTGGGCCTCCGAAAAACCCCTGCGCATCCTGGTGGGCTTTCCGCCCGGCGGTGGCACGGACGTGATCGCCCGCTTGTTGCAGGAGCCTCTGGGCCGCAGCCTGGGGCGCACCGTCATCATCGAGAACAAGCCCGGCGCCGGTGGGCAGATTGCCGCGCAGCAGCTCAAGACCTCGGTGCCCGATGGCAGCACGCTGTTCCTCACGCACGACCACAGCATTTCCATCCTGCCGCAGGTGGTGCGCCATGCGGGCTTCGATCCGGCTGTGGACTTCGAGCCCGTGGGGGGCTTTGCCTCCTTCGTCAACACCTTCGCCGTCTCGGGACTGCATCCGGCCCGCAGCTTCGAGGAGTACCTGAAGTGGGTGCGCAAGAGCTCGCACGGGCGCAGCGCCGTGGGCATTCCCGCGCCAGCCTCCACGCCCGAGTTCCTGGTCAAGCAGCTGGCACAGCGCTACGACCTGGACCTGCAATCCGTGCCCTACAAGGGCAGTGCCCCCATGATTGGCGACATGCTGGGCCGGCAGATCGAGGCCGGGATCGGCTCGGTGCAGGACTTCGTGCACTACCACAAGGAGGGCAAGCTGCGCGTGCTGGCCGTGCTGGGCGGGCGCCGACAGCCTCTGTTGCCCGAGGTGCCGACGTTCAGCGAGCTGGGACTCAAGGGCCTGGAGGACATGCCCTACTACGGCATTTATGCCCCCAAGGGCGTGCCTGCGGCCTTCATCCAGCAGTTCGCCAAGGTCCTGGCGGACAGCGTCCAGGAACCCGCCATCCGCCAGCAACTCGAGGCGATCGGTCTGGTGGTCGATGCCATGGGGCCTGAGCAGCTGGCGCAGCGCGAGAAGGCCTACACCGCGGTCTGGAAGCGCATCATCCAGGACAGCGGCTTCCAGCCCCAGTAAGGCGGCGGGACACTAGCCCAGGGTGGGCGGCCGTCAACGCTGCAGTTGCACCTTGTGCGCCTTCTTGTGCACGAAATCGCCCAGGCGCTGCTGCACGTCGTGCCCCTGCTGGATCATGGCCATCACCAGTCCTTCGGTGAAGAGCCCGTCCGTGGCGGACATGTCGGCAATGTGGCTGATGGCGCTGACGATGGCGTAGTTGGACAGCGGCGCGTTGCCGGCAATTTTTTCGGCCAGCTGCAAGGCCAGCGCCGGTGCCGGGGTGTCGCCCTGGGCGGTGTCGCAGACGTAGTGGGCCAGGCCCAGCTGGCGCCCCTCCTGGGCATCCAGGACGCGGCCGGTGAGCATCATCTCCACCATGCGCGGCGCAGAAATGATGCGCGCCGTGCGCACCGTGGCGCCGCCGCCGGTGAAGATGCCGCGCGTGCCCTCGGGAAGGGCAAAGAAGGTGCTGCTGTCGGCTACGCGCACATGGGCCGCGCTGGCCAGCTCCAGGCCCCCGCCGACCACCGCCCCCTGCAGGCAGGCGATGACGGGAATGCCGCCGTGCTGGATCTTGTCGAACGCGCGGTGCCAACCCTGGCACACGCGCATGAACTCGACGCCGCTGCGCGCCTTGGCATGGTGCTCCTTCAGGTCCAGGCCCGCGCAGAAATGCTCGCCCCGGGCCATCAGCACGATGGCGCGGATGTGTGCGGGCACGGCCGAGAAATAGGCGTCGATCGCGGCAATCGCCTCCTCGTTCAGCGCGTTGCGCTTGTGGGCCATATTCAGGGTGAGGATGCCGATGGGGCCTTGCTCGGACGTCAACACGAGGGGTTCGGTCATGGAAATGCTCCTTGAGGGCTGCGGGGGAAGACGGCGTCGCGGCCGGGTGCTGGCATGGCGACGGGCGGGTTGTGCGGGTCTTGCAGCCATACCGGTGCCATGCACATGCGAATAACGCCATTCACTGGGGGGCAGGTTTGCACCACTGCCGTCGCCGTGTTCGTGGGCGGCTGAGGTGGGTGTGCCGTGCTGTGTGTGAAGATCGCCACATTTGCAGGTGGTATGCACTAGGATGGATGAGAGAGATGTGATTTGCAGATCACGGGTCAGGGCCAACTGGATCTGACATGCCTTCAGCATAGGCAGCTGCGGTGCAGCTTCCAATCACCAATCGCGCCGCGCAATGTGCAAAAACTGACAAGAAGAGGGTGAGCCATGGAATCCCGCCAAGGGGCTGCTGTTGCGGCCACGGTGTCGCTGGAGCTGGTGCAGGACTGGCTGGACAGCTTGCAGCGGCTGTGTCCGGAGCCGCTGCTCGACGACTGCCTGAAGCAGGCGGGCATCGTCAAGGCCTTCCTCGGCCGCCCCGGGGCACGGCTGACGCACGACCAGTGCGTCGGCCTGTACCAGCGCAGTGCCGCCGCCACGGGCGACGAGATGATGGGTTTGTGGAGTCGCCCGGTGCGCACCGGCGCCCTCAAATACATCATGCGGGCGGTGCTGGATGCGCCCAGCATCCAGGTGGCGCTGTACCGCTTCACGCAGTTCTGGAACCTGTTGCTCGATGACTACCGGCTGCAGCTGCACGACGCGGGCACCACGCTGTGCCTGGCACTGGTGGCGCGCAGCCCTGCGGCCGGGCTGAATCGCTTCGGCCATGCGCTGATGCTCAAGCTGACCCATGGCATCGTCTCCTGGCTGGTCGGGCGCGAGGTGCCGGTGCAGCAGGTAGGCTTTGCCTTTGCCCCGCCCGTGTTTGCGGCCGACTATGCGGTGCTGTTCCCGGCGCCGGTGGTGTTCGACGCCGCGCATTCGCAGATCGTGTTCGCGGCCGAGCTGGGCAAGGCCCGGCCCGTGCGCAGCCGCACCGAGGTGCGGGCCTTCCTGGTGCGGGCCCCCCGGGACTGGATCTTCACCGCCTACCACGAGCATGCGTTGCGGCTGAAGGTGCGCGAGCTGCTGTACATGGAACTGGGCCGCAGCCTGGAGGATGTGGCCGCGCGCCTGCACATGTCGTCGCGCACCTTGATCCGCAAGCTGCGCCAGGAGGGGCTGTCCTTCCAGGGTATCAAGGACGATCTGCGCCGCGACCTGGCCATCCTGCAATTGGCACGCGGCGAGGTGGCGCTGGGTGAAATCGCCTATGCGCTGGGTTTCAGCTCGGTCGCGGTGTTTCACCGCGCCTTTCGGCACTGGACGGGCATGACGCCCGGCGCCTACCGCGCCGCACAGCGCCAACTGGCCTGAAGAGGCCATCCGGTGCCGGCATGTGCGCGGCCGTGCACCGGCTTGGTGCTACGCTGTGCGCAATTTTTATCGTTTTGAGGGAGCATCAGGTGTTGCAAGGACGTTGGAGCAAAAGGTGGGGGTGGGCGCTGGGGCTGGTCGCAGGCATTCCCTGGGCGGCACAGGCGGTCCAGATCAGCCAGGTGACGCCGCAGGGCGCTGTCAACGAAGTGCAGCAGGTGGTGGTGCAGATGTCGGCCGATGCGGTGCGCCTGGGCAATGCCCAGGCCCCGGCCCCGGTGCGCGTGCAGTGCGCGCCCGGCAACGTGGCGGGCACCGGTCGCTGGACCAATGCGCGCGAATGGGTGTGGCAGCTGGACCAGCCCTTGCCGGCCGGCACGCGCTGCAGCGTGCAGCTGGAAAAATCCTTCAAATTGCCTTCTGGTCAAGCATTGACGGGCGCTTCCAGCTATCAGTTTGAGATTGCCGGCCCGCTGGTGCGCGAAACCTGGCCGGCCACCTACGAGCCGGTGGATGAATCCCAGACCTTTGTGCTGCAGCTCAATGGCGCGGCCACCCCGCAAAGCCTGCAGCAGCACGTGCATTGCCGGGCCCAGGACGTGGGTGAGCGCATTCCCGTGCGGGTGCTGGATGCCGCGCAAACGCGCGCGGTGGTGCAGGCCCTGCACCTGCCTGCCAAGGGCCACTATGCCGCCCTGGAATGCGGGCGCCGCCTGACGGCTGGCAGCCGCGTGCAACTGGTCTATGGCGCGGGTGTGCAGATGGCCAGCGGCGTGACCAACAAGGCCAGCCGTACGTTTGATTTTGAAGTGCGCCAGGCCTTCACCGCCGAGCTGCAGTGCCAGCGCGAGCGGGCGAATGCCGGCTGCCTGCCGATCCGCGATGTGACGCTGTCGTTCACCGCCCCCGTGCCGGTGGACCAGGCGCGCCAGGTGCACCTGCTGCACCAGGGCAAGTCGTTGTCCCCGGTGCTGGAGGCCGGCACGGACCGCGTGCAAAGCCTGCGCTTTGCCGCGCCGTTCACCCCGACCGGGCAGTACCAGCTGGTGCTGCCGCCCACGCTGCAGGACGACGCGGGGCGCAAGCTGGCGAACGCTGCCTCGTTCCCGCTGACGGTGGTGATGGGCGACACCCCGCCGCTGGCCAAGTTTGCGGTGGCGCCGTTCGGCGTGCTGGAGCGCTTTGCCGAGGGCGAGGACGGCGTGGCCGTGCTGCCCGTGACGGTGCGCAAGGTGGAGTCTGTCGATCAGCCCGCCAGTGGCGCCGGGGCCCAGGTGCGCAGCCTGCGGCTGACGCGCGACAGCGACATCATTCGCTGGTGGGACCTGGTGCAGCGCTACGAGCAAGGCAGCATCCCGCGCAAGACGGCCCAGCGCGAACTGAAGGCACCTGTGCCGCGGCCGGTGGACGAGTCGGACCAGCACTATGTGCAGACCCGCACCCTGTCCTTGCTGACGGGCCAGAAGGGCGTGCAGACGTCGCAGCTGCCCAAGGCGAGCGCCGATCCGCGCCCCCTGGAGGTGGTGGGCATCCCGCTCAAGGAACCCGGCCTGCATGTGCTGGAGATCGAGTCTCCGCACCTGGGCGCCGCCCTGCTGGATGAGCGCCTGGGCCAGCCGCGCAGCATGTTCGTGCGCACCTCGGCCCTGGTCACCAACCTGGCCGTGCACCTGAAGCTGGGGCGTGAGGGTTCGGCCGTCTGGGTCACCTCGCTGGACAAGGGGCAGCCCGTGGCGGGTGCCACGGTGCAGGTCTCCGACTGCCGGGGGCAGTCGCACCAGCGTGGCACCACCGACGCCCAGGGCTTGCTGCAGCTGCCCGATCTGGACAAGGAGGCCCCGCGCTGCAACCAGCACGAGGGCAGCGGCCAATGGTTTGTCAGTGCCCGCCACCAGTCCCAGGGCGTGGAGGATGTGGCCTTTGTCTGGAGTGACTGGCAGCGCGGCATCGAACCCTGGCGCTTCAACCTGCCCGTCGCCTGGGGCAACCGGCCCGAGCTGGTGGCACACACGGTGCTGGACCGCAACCTGGTGCGTGCCGGGGAAACCGTGTCCATGAAGCACGTGGTGCGCCTGCAGAACCTACAGGGCCTGGCGCTGCCGGCGGACTGGCCGGTCGAGATGGTCATCACCCATGTGGGCAGCGGCCAGCAATACCGCCAGCCGCTGGACTGGGTGGACACGCGCAATGGCGGGCGCAACGCCACCAACGCCTGGGCCGTGCCCGCGGCCGCCAAGCTGGGGCAGTACACGGTGGAGCTGCGCTGGGGCGCTTCGGCGCGCCAGGGCCAGCGGATTCAGGAGTCGGGCAGCTTCCGGGTGGAAGCCTTCCGCCTGCCCGTGTTCCAGGGCGCAGTGCAGCCCGTGGACAAGGGCGTGCTGGTGCAGCCCAAGACCCTGCCGGTGGCCGTGCAGCTGAACTTCCTCAACGGCGGAGCCGCCAACGGCCATGCCGTGCAGGTCAGTGCCTTGCTGCGCGACCGCTATGTCTCTTTCGAGCGCTGGCGTGGCTACAACTTCAGCGCCCCCCGGGCCCCCGAGCAGGCCGATCGTGACAGCGAAGACATGGGCAGCAGCAATGACGGTGCACGCCTGGTGGCCGACAAGCTGGCACTGACGCTGGATGCGCAGGGCCAGGGCCAGGTGGCGCTGCCGTCGCTGCCGGCCGTGGCCGCACCGCAGGATCTGGTGCTGGAGGCCAGCTTTGCCGATCCGAACGGCGAAATCCAGAGCCTGCGCAGCACCCACACCCTGTGGCCGTCGGCCGTGCTGGCTGGCTTGCGCACCGAGGGCTGGATGTCCGTGGGCCGCAAGATGCGCCTGCAGGCCCTGGCGGTGGACGCCCAGGGCAATCCCCAGGCGGGCGTGCCCCTCAAGGTGCAGGCCGTGCACCACACCACCAGCTCCACGCGCAAGCGCCTGGTCGGCGGCTTCTACAGCTACGACAACCAGCGCAGCAGCAAGGACCTGGGCACGGTGTGCAGCGGCAAGAGCGATGCCCGCGGCCTGCTGCTGTGCGAAGTGCAGGTGGTCGAAGCCGGGGAGGTGGAGTTGATCGCCTCGGCCCAGGATGGCCAGGGCCGCGTGGCGCGTGCTGCCGACACCGTCTGGGTGACAGGGCGCGGCGAACTGTGGTTCGGCGGCCAGGACCATGACCGCATGGACGTGCTGGCCGAAAAGGCCAGCTACGCGCCGGGCGAGACCGCCAAGCTGCAGGTGCGCATGCCCTTCCGCGAGGCCACGGCACTGCTGAGCGTGGAGCGCGAAGGCGTGCTGCACACCCAGGTGGTGCACCTGCAGGGCAAGGACCCGACGGTGGAATTGCCGGTGCAGGCCGGCTGGGGGCCGAACGTCTACGTCAGCGTGCTGGCGCTGCGCGGCCGCCTGTATGAGGTGCCCTGGTACAGCTTCTTCACCTGGGGCTACAAGGTGCCCCGGCAGTGGTGGAACGCCTTCTGGTACGGCGGCAAGGAATACGTGGCGCCCACGGCCTTGGTGGACCTGAGCAAGCCGGCCTTCCGCCTGGGTGTGGCCGAGCTGAAGGTGCAGGACCGTTCGCAACAGCTGACGGTGGCGGTGCAGGCCGACAAGGCCAGCTACCAGGTGCGCGACAAGGCCAAGGTCACCATCCGCGCCACCTTGCCGGATGGCAAGCCCGCGGCCCATGCCGAGGTGGCCGTGGCCGCCGTGGACAAGGCCTTGCTGGAGCTGTCGCCCAACCCCACTTGGGACCTGCGTGCCGCCATGTGGCAGCGCCGCAGCTGGGCGGTGTCCACGTCCACGGCCCAGATGGAGGTGGTGGGCCGGCGCCACTATGGCCGCAAGGCCGCGCCCCCGGGCGGCGGTGGCGGCAACGGCGCCCCCACGCGCGAACTGCTGGACACGCTGCTGCTGTGGCAACCCCGT
This sequence comes from Comamonas sp. CAH-2, assembly GCF_009668305.1. NCBI lineage: Bacteria > Pseudomonadati > Pseudomonadota > Betaproteobacteria > Burkholderiales > Comamonadaceae > Comamonas > Comamonas sp. CAH-2. The sequence goes on along the minus strand of NZ_VSWF01000006.1, from coordinate 101,872 downwards.
GTGCAGCTGGATGCCCAGGGCCAGGCCGTGGTCGAGGTGCCGCTCAACGATGCCCTGACCAGCTTCCAGATCGTCGCGGTGGCCGAGGACGGCGTGCAGCGCTTTGGCACCGGCAGCACCGACATCCGCACCACGCAGGACCTGCAGCTCATCAGTGGCCTGCCGCCGGTGGTGCGCGAGGGCGACCAGTTCCTTGCCATGGTCACGGTGCGCAACACCACGCAGCAACCCATGCAGGTGCAACTGCAACCCAAGGCCCATGGCCTGGAGCTGCCAGCCCAGACCGTCGAGATCGCGGCGCAGCAGGCGCGCGAGGTGAGCTGGAACGTCACGGTGCCCACGGCCCTGGCCCAGGCCGCGGAAAGCGCCTGGGACTGGCGCCTGGAGGGGCGCGATACCAAGACCGGTGCCAAGGATGCGCTGGCCTTCACGCTGCGCCTGCTGCCGGCCGTGCCGCTGGCGGTGCAGCAGGCCACCTTGGTGCAGATCGATGGTCACTGGCAGCAGCCCCTGGAATGGCCCGAGCAGGCCGTGCCCGGCAAGGGCGGCCTGCGCCTGGCCTTCAGCGACCGGTTGGCCGATCCGCAGCAGGGCGTGCCCGGGCTGCGCGACTGGTGGCAGGCCTATCCCTATGCCTGCCTGGAGCAGACCGTGGGCAAGGCCATCGGCCTGAACGACGCCGACCTGTGGCAGCGCACCATGGCCAAGTTGCCCACCTACCTGGACGACGACGGCCTGGCCATGTACTTCCCGCCCCAGGGCGTCTACCAGGCCCGGGGCAGCGACAGCCTGACGGCCCACCTGCTGTCGGTGCACCACAGCCTCCAGCGCGTGGCGCCGGCGCTGGCCCTGCCGGCGGCCGAGCGCGCCCGCATGGAGTCCGGCCTGATCGCGTTTGTCGAAGGGCGCATCGAGCGTCAGCACTGGAGTCCGCGCAAGGACCTGGAGGTGCGCAAGCTGGCCGCGATTGCGGCGCTGGCGCGCAGCGGCAAGGCCCGCCCGGCCATGCTGCAGAGCATCAGCCTGTCGCCCCAGGACTGGCCGACGCACGCGGTGATCGACTGGCTCAGCATCCTGCAGCAGATGCCGCAGGTGCCCGAGCACGACCAGCGCCTGGCCGAGGCGCAGCAGGTGCTTAAGGCCCGGCTGTCGTACACGGGCAGCCAGGTCGGTTTCAGCACCGATGCCCAGGACCAGTGGTGGTGGCTGATGCAAAGCGCCGACGTGAACGTGGCGCGCCTGCTGCTGACCACGCTGGACGATGCCGCCTGGGATGCCGAGCGCACGCGCCTGGTCACCGGCCTGCTGGCGCGCCAGCAGCGCGGCCACTGGGGCACGACCACGGCCAACACCTGGGCCGGGCTGGCGCTGCGCCAGTTCTCCCAGAAGTACGAGCGCGATGCCGTCACGGGCGACACCACGGCCCTGCTGGGGGCCGCCACCCAGACCGTGCACTGGGCGGCTGCGGTCACGCCACCGGCGGCCGGCGCCACCGCACTGCCCGCGGGCAGCGGTGCCGGGCTGACCGAGGGTCTGCCACCGCGCACGCTGTTCCTACCCTGGGGCGAGCGCCGTCTGGGTCAGCTCAACGTGCAGCACCGCGGCACGGGCAAACCCTGGGTGGCCCTGCAGTCCGTGGCTGCCGTGCCGCGCACCCAGCCGCTGAATGCCGGCTATGTGCTGCGCAAGACCGTGACCGCCGTGCAGGGGGCTGACGCCCAGCGCTGGCAGCGCGGCGACGTGGTGCGCGTGCGCCTGGAGGTGCAGGCCAGCGCGGACATGACCTGGGTGGCGCTGAGCGACCCGATCCCGGCCGGTGCCACCATCCTGGGCAACGGCCTGGGGCGCGATTCCATCGTGGCGCAGCAGGGTGAAGGCAAGGGCGCGGAAGGGGCCTGGCCGGCCTTTGTGGAGCGCGGCCAGGACAGCTACCGCGCGTACTGGGACTACCTGCCCAAGGGGACCAGCGTGGTTGAGTACACGCTGCGCTTGAACAACGCCGGCGACTTTGCGCTGCCGCCCACGCGGGCCGAGGCTTTGTACGCCCCCGAGATGTTTGGCGAGCTGCCGAACGCCCGCTGGAAGGTGGCGCAGCCCTGAGCATGCTGCTGATGCCCCCCGGGCCTGCGGGCGTGGGCCTGGGGTGGTCTGTGGCACGGCCCCGTCGCGCCGTGGCGACGGCCGGGTCTGCGGTGGGCGCTTGGCCGCTCATGCGCTCATCCGTATCCCACGGCCCGCCTGGGCCCAGCGTCCACACGTTCGGGGGCCTGGCCCCGCTGTCGATCCCGCGACGCGCCGGCCCCGCGCGGGCCCCGACAATCCCTTCCCGGTACCCTTGCTTTCTTTTCATCGCCTGCTGCGAACGGCCTGCCATGCACTACCTGCTGACCTACCACTACACCGACGATTACCTGGAGCGCCGCGGCGCCTACCGCGACCAGCACCTGCGCCTGGGCTGGGAGGCGCATGAGCGCGGCCAGCTGCTGCTGGGCGGCACCGTGGGCGCCCCGGCCCACAGCGCGGTGCTGGTGTTTGTCTGCGACAGCGCGCAGACGGTGGAGGACTTCGTGCAGGCCGACCCCTACTTCCAGCACGGCCTGGTGCGCAGCCACACCATCCAGCCCTGGAGCACGGTGCTGGGCGCCACGGCCAGCACGCCGGTGTACCCAGCCAAGCCGGCCTGAGGGCTACTGGGGTCCGACCCAGTCAGCTTCTATAAAAAGAGCGCATGGCGCGCGTTCAAACAAGGTTTGCGATGCATTCGATGCTGAAACCCTTGTAGAAAGCGCGCCACGCGCTCTTTTTTGTACAGTGTTCGCCTGCGTGGCTCAGCAGGGCCAGGTCTGCAGGCGGTAGGCGCTGTCCCAGAACATCCACTCCAGCCGCGCGGCGTCGGTGTAGGCCGCGTGCATCTCGGCCAGCGTGCGGGCGTCGGCCTGCGCGGCCACGGCATCCACGGTGGCGCGCACGGCGCGCACATGGGCGTGGAATTCGTCGCCGCCATAGGTGTCGATCCAGCCCTGGTAGGGGTTGTGCGCCACGCTGCGCGCCTGCAGGTGCACGCCGACTTCGGCATAGATCCAGAAGCAGGGCAGCAGGGCCGCCAGCGCGACGGGGTAGGAACGGCTCCAGGCCACGGACTGCAGGAAGTGGCAGTAGTGGTGGCAGGTCGGCGACAGCGGCGTGCGGGCAAACTGCTCGGCGCTCACGGCGTATGTCTGCATGAAGCTGTGGTGCAGCTCCCGCTCGGCCACCACGGCCTCCTGGGCGGCGGCCGCAAACTGCACCACGCCCGGCGCATCGTCGGCCTTGGCCGCGGCCACGGCCAGGGCGCGGCCAAAGGCGACCAGGTAGTGCGCGTCCTGGATCATGTAGTGCTGGAACACGTCGCGCGGCAGGCGGCCATCGGCCAGGGTCTGGTTGAAAGGCAGGGCCAGGGTGGCCTCGAACAAGGCCAGGTTCTGTTGCCAGGCCTGCTGGCTGAATGTGGAAGAGTTGCTCATAAGACAGAAAATATGCACACAATGTCAAACCATGCCGCCAAGGGGCGTGCCCGCGCCCGGCCTGTGGCCAGGGCCCGGACGGTGCACCGCCCGCCAGCGGCCGACGACAGATTGCCGACAGAGAGATCATCATGCATTTAGTGACCTGGAATACCCAATGGTGCTGTGGCCTGGATGGGCGTTCCGATCCTGCGCGCATCGTGCAGGCGGTGCAGGCCCTGGGTCCCTGCGATGTGCTCTGCCTGCAGGAAATCGCGGTGAACTACCCGCAGCTGGCAGGCCAGCCCGGCGACCAGGTGGCGCAGCTGCAGGCCCTGCTGCCGGACTGGCAGATCTTCTTTGGCGCGGCCGTGGACGAATGGACGCCGGCCGGCCGCCAGCGCTTTGGCAACCTGATCGCCACGCGCCTGCCGGTGCTGCAGGTGCAGCACTACCCCTTGCCTTATCCGGCCGACGCGGGCGTGCGCAGCATGCCCCGCATGTGCACCCAGGTCACGGTGCAGGACCCGCAGCTGGGCGCCGTGCGCGTGCTGACGACGCACCTGGAGTACTACTCCAAGCGCCAGCGCATGTCGCAGGTGCGCTACCTGCGCCGCCTGCACCTGGAGGCGCTGTCGCAGCTGTGCTGGGCGCCACAGCCCGCGCAGGATGGCTCGCCCTTCCAGACCAAGGCCCACACGCCGCATGCGGTGCTCTGCGGGGATTTCAATTTCGAGGCCCATGAGCCTGAGTACGAAGCCATGGGCTCCCAGGCGGGCGTGATCGAATGCCTGGATGCCGGCTGGCCCGAACAGGTCGTGGGGGCCCGCTGGCACGATGCCTGGCGGGTGCTGTCGCCCCAGGCCCCCCAGCCGCCCACCTTCAAGCTGTTTGACCGGACCTATGGCCCCGATCCCGTGGCCTGCGATTTCGTCTGGCTCAGCGACAGCCTGCGCGCGCAGGTGCGCAGCCTGGACGTGGATGGCCAGAACCAGGCGTCGGACCACCAGCCCGTGCGCGTTGTCCTCGGTGCGTAGTTCCGGACTGCAGGGGCTGCCGCGCAGCCTCAAGGCCTGCCGCCGCAGCCTGCTCTGGCTGGGCTGCCTGCTGGTGCCGCTGGTGGCCCAGGCCCTGCCCAGCCCGCAAGAGGTGCGCCGCAGCTTTCAGCCTTCGGAAACCTACATCCTGTCGCGCGAGGGCGAGCTGCTGCAGCGCCTGCGCACCGACATGCAGGTGCGCCGTGGCCAGTGGGTGGCGCTCAGCGATACCTCGCCCGCGCTGCGCCTGGCCCTGCTGGTCAGCGAGGACAAGCGCTTCTATGCCCACAGCGGCGTGGACTGGAAGGCCGTGTCGGCCGCGGCCTGGGGCCAGCTGTGGCACCGCCGCACGCGCGGGGCCAGCACCATCACCATGCAGCTGGCCGGCTTGCTGGACGAGGACTGGCGCGCCAGCAACCAGGGCCGCAGCGTGGGGCAGAAGCTGGGCCAGGCCGTGGCCGCCACGCAGCTGGAGCGCCAGTGGCGCAAGGACCAGATCCTGGAGGCCTACCTGAACCTGCTGCCCTTCCGGGGCGAGTTGGTGGGCATTGATGCGCTCAGTCGCAGCCTGTTTGGCAAGGCCGCGCACGGCCTGGATGCGGTCGAGGCCGCGATTGCCGCCGCCCTGGTGCGGGGCCCGAACGCCAGCCCCGAAGTGGTGGCCCAGCGGGCCTGCGGGGTCTGGCAGGACATGCAGGCCTGGGAGTCGCGTGCCGCGCCGCCGGCCGCAGACTGCGGTGCCATCGAATGGCGCACGCAGCAGAGCCTGCGTGCGCGGCTGTGGCCGGCCAGCGAGGGCCTGGCCCCGCACTGGGCCCAGCGCGTCTGGCAGTCGCAGCGCGAGGCAGCGCAGGCCCCGTCCGCCCGGGTGACGACCACCGTCAGTGCCCCGGTGCAGCGCCTGGCGGTCGAAAGCCTGCAGCGCCACCTGCGTGAGCTGCAGGGCCGCAATGTCGAGGACGGCGCCGTGCTGGTGCTGGACAACGCCAGCGGCCAGGTGCTGGCCTGGGTGGGCTCGTCGGGCGGGCTGAGCCAGGCCGCCGAGGTGGATGGGGTGCTGGCCTGGCGCCAGCCGGGCTCCACGCTCAAGCCTTTCCTGTATGCCCAGGCGCTGCAGGAAGGGCGGGTGACGGCAGCGTCCTTGCTGGAGGACTCGCCCGCGCACATCGCCACGCCGTCCGGCCTGTACATCCCGCAGAACTACGATCGCAAGTTCAAGGGCTGGGTGTCCGTGCGCTCGGCCCTGGCGGGGTCGCTGAACGTGCCCGCCGTGCGCACCCTGGTGATGGTGACGCCGGACGCCTTCTTCCACCAGTTGCGCTGGCTGGGCCTGCCCCTGCGCGAGAGCGCGGGCTTTTACGGCTACAGCCTGGCGCTGGGCAGCGCCGAAGTGCCGCTGCTGCACCTGACCAACGCCTACCGCGCCCTGGCCAACGGCGGGCGCTGGTCGGAGGTGGCCGCACCGCGCCTGCCGCGGACGCCGCAGCCAGCCCCGGTGGGCCAGCCGGTGGTGTCGGCGGCCTCGGCCTTCATCGTCGGTGATGTGCTGGCCGACCACCAGGCGCGCGCCGCCACTTTCGGGCTGGACAGCGTGCTGGCCACGCGTTTCTGGACGGCCGTGAAGACGGGCACCAGCAAGGACATGCGCGACAACTGGGCCCTGGGCTGGTCGCAGCGCTACACCGTGGGCGTGTGGGTGGGCAATGCCTCGGGCGAAGCCATGCATGGCGTCAGTGGCAGCAGCGGTGCAGCGCCCATCTGGGCCGACATCATGGCCGCGCTGCATGCGCGGCTGCCCAGCCGTGCGCCGCCTGCGCCCCCAGGCTTGCGCCAGCAGGCGGTGCAATTTGTGGCGGCTGCGGGTGCTGCGGCGCTAGAGCCGGGACGCAAGGAGTGGTTTCTGGAGGGAACGCAGCAGCCGGTGTTTGCTATAGAAAGTGAATCTGCTATCGCTCGTGATTCAAGCAATTCAGGTATGAAAGTATCTGAAAAGACTAAGAATCAAGCGCAAGCAGCTATCAAAAATGTGTTGCCTGTCGTTCATGCCCAGATTGCGCAGCCGGTCAGCGGCACCATTTTGGCGCTGGACCCCGACATTCCACCCCAGCACCAGCGGCTGCAGCTGCAGGCCCGGCCTATGGGGGCGGGCAGCGCCGGTTGGCAGCCGCAGGGGCTGCGCTGGCAGTTGGTGACGCGCCAGCCGCACGGGGAAACCGTGCGCCAGGAGCTGGGGCGTGGCAGCCCTGTGGCTTGGTTGCCTTGGCCGGGGCGCCACCGGCTGGAGCTGTGGGATGCCGCAGGCCAGTTGCAAGACAGTGTGGAGCTGGAAGTGCGCGGTGCAGGGGCCCGCCAGCCACAACAGGTGGCACCTTCACCTGCATCTTCAGCACGTTCGCGCTGAAGGCGTGGGGCGGCCCAATCGGGCGCAGAGAATCAGCGCTCGCGCACCAGCAAGTCGCCGGTGATCTCGGCCACGTTTTTCACGCTGGTCAGCGTCATGGCCACGCGCATTTCTTTTTCCAGCAGGTTCAGCAAGTTGGTCACGCCGGCGCCGCCTTCGGCGGCCAGTGCGTAGATGAAAGCGCGGCCAATCATGGTGCAGTCTGCGCCCAGGGCCAGCATGCGCACAATGTCCAGCCCGTTGCGGATGCCCGAGTCGGCCAAGATCTTGATCTGGCCTTTGACCGCGTCAGCAATTGCGGGCAGGGCGCTGGCCGAAGACAGCACGCCATCGAGCTGGCGGCCGCCGTGGTTGGAGACGATGATGCCGTCGGCACCAAAGCGCACGGCATCCTTGGCATCTTCCGCGTCCAGAATGCCCTTGATGACCATGGGCCCCTTCCAGGAGTCACGAATCCATTCCAGGTCTTTCCAGGAGATGGAGGGGTCAAAGTTGGCCCCCAGGTAGCCCATGTAGTCTTCCAGGCTGACGTTTTTGCCCATGTAAGTGGAGATGTTGCCCAGGGTGTGCGGACGGCCCAGCAGGCCCACGTCCAGCGCCCACTGTGGGTGCAGCACCGACTGCACATAGCGGCGCATGGCCGCGTTGGGGCCGCTCATGCCGGAGTGTGCGTCGCGGTAGCGCGCTCCCGGCACGGGCATGTCGACCGTGAACACCAGGGTGGAAACGCCGGCCGCCTGCGCACGCTCCAACGCGTTTTTCATGAAGCCGCGGTCTTTGAGCACGTACAGCTGGAACCACATGGGGCGTTTGAGCTTGGGGGCGACTTCCTCGATCGGGCAGACCGAGACGCTGGACATCGTGAAGGGAATGCCTTTTTGGTCAGCGGCCATGGCGGCCTGCACTTCACCGCGGCGTGCGAACATGCCCGTCAAGCCGACGGGGGCTAGCGTGACGGGCAGCGATAGCTTTTCGCCAAACAGCTCAATGCTGGTGTCCAGCTGGCTCATGTCTTTGAGCACGCGTTGGCGCAGGGCCACGTTGGCCAAGTCATCCACGTTGCGGGCCAGCGTTTTTTCTGCATAAGCACCACCGTCAATGTAGTGAAACAGAAACGGAGGCAAACGCTTTTGTGCCGCAGCACGGTAGTCGGTGGTGGAGGAAATAATCATGACGAGGTCGCAACAGAAGGTGAAAGGCGTCCCAGGCGCTGCAGCCGGGCCGTGTCTGCATCGGCTTGGGTGAGTTTGTCGTGGACAAAATTCAGGTGATCGCTGATCACGCTGCGGGCTTGCTCCGGCTCGCCATTCAAAATGGCTTGCATGAGCTGGTAGTGCTGTTGCGTCAATTGCTCCAGCACTTTGGTGTTGTCATGCACAAACATCAGGCGGCGGTTTTCGGCCACGGTGTTGAGCATCAGCTCAAACAGGCTGCGCATGACTTGCACGATGACGGCATTGTGGGAAGCCTCCGCAATCGCCAGATGGAACTGCGCATCGGCATTCGCAGAGGCTTCGGTATCTTGCAGGTGCTGGTAGTGCAGCAAAGCGTCAAAGCTGCGCTGAATGCGCGTCTTGTCCTGGGCGGTTGCGCGCTGGGCCGCATGCCAGGCGGTGCTGACTTCCAAGCTTTGGCGGGTTTCCAGTACATCGTAGCGGTACTGGGGGTCATCGCGCATCAGGGGAACCAGCGGGGAGATGACCTGTTCATGCCAGTTGGGCTGGCTGGGTGGGGTTTGCACAAAGGTGCCAGCCCCGACACGGCTCTCCAGCAAGCCGCGGCTGGAGAGTTTTTGAATGGCTTCGCGCAGTGCGGTGCGCGACACACCCAGATCTTCGGCCAGTTGCCGCTCGGCGGGCAGACGCTGGCCGGGCTGCAGCTTGCGCTGCTGAATGAGGGTGTGGAGCTGCCCGGCTATCTGATCGGAAATTCGCATGTTGCTGACTCTGTCCATAACGCCCACAGCGAATTCGTTGGTCCTGTCGAGATAGCCGAGGCAGCTGCTTTAGCGCGCAGCGGCCAGGTTTTGGCCTTGGTGCGCGCTAGCTGCCAAAGGCTTGCCCTTGGTCATCGACAGGGCCACCAGCACCACCACCAGCCACACGGCAGCAGCCATCCACCAACCCAGGCTACCGGTGATGAGCGCTTGGCCAATCAAGCCCGCTTGGATGCAGTAGTAGGCCATAGGAACCAAAGTCTTGCGGATCACTTCACCTTCGCGGTTCATCATGCCCACCACAGCGCCCGCAGCGACCACGTTGTGCACGCAAATCATGTTGCCTGCAGCACCTCCCACAGCCTGCAATGCCACGACGACGGCGGACTGGTCCAGATTCAGGGCAATTTGCTGTGCCGTAGAGAACTGGAAGTACGCGAACATCATGTTGCTGACGGTGTTGGAGCCTGCAATGAATGCACCCAGGCTACCCACCCAAGGCGACACGTTGGGCCATGCATTGCCGGCCAGGGCCGCGGCACCCTGTGCCAGCACCAAAGGCATGCTCAGCATGGAGCCGTCAGCCGATGCGGAATTGATGAACACCTGCACCATCGGCACGGCCAGCAGCAGGGCGGGTGCCGCCTCCACCATGGTGTGTGCGGAAGACTTCACAGCGCGACCATATTGGCCTTGCTTCATGCTGAAGATCAAGATACAGGCCAGCGATGCCAGGATCAGGATGAAACCGGGCGAGTACAGGAACTGTGCCGAGGGCGAAATATTGGTGCCAAACAGCGCAGGAATCTTTAGCGTGGTCAAAGGGCCGGTCAAAAAGGCCTTCAGCGGTGCCACGGTGCGGGTGAGGATCAGCAGGGCAACCACCAGCACATAGGGAGAAAACGCACGCAGTACCGAGAACTTGGCAGCGCTGGTCGCAGAGCTGTCAGCATCGTTAGAGACGGTGCCCAGCCACTTTTGCTCCCACGCTGCACGGGGAGGAAAGTCAAAGCTTTGTTTGGGAACCAAAAAGCCTTTTTTGGCAGCGCTGATCACGATGACCAGACCCACCAGTGCACCGACCATCGAGGGGAACTCAGGGCCTAATACGCGGGCAATCAGGTAGTAGGGCAGGGTGAAGGCCACGCCGGCAAACAGTGCAAATTTCCAAGCCTTGAGGCCTTCGGTGAAGGATTGTTGGGCACCGAAGAAGCGGGTGAGCATGCCGCACAGAATCAGCGGAATCACGAAACCCACCAGCGCGTGAACCATGGCCACGTTTTCCACGATTTGCTGCAGGTACTCCAGCGGCTGCATGGGGGCCAGCAATTGCGCCACATCGGTCTTGTTGTCAATGCCCGAACGCACGCCCACCAGCATGGGGGTACCTACCGCGCCAAAGGACACAGGGGTGGACTGGATGACCAGCACCGCCATGACCGCAGCCATGGCTGGGAAGCCCAGGGCCAGCAGCAAAGGAGCGCCCACGGCAGAAGGCGTGCCAAAGCCCGACGAGCCTTCAATCAGCGAACCAAACAGCCACGCCACGATGATGACTTGCACGCGGCGGTCTGGAGAGACATCCATGAAGCCTTGGCGAATGGCCAGCAGTGCACCGCTTTCTTTGAGGGTGTTGAGCAGCAACACTGCACCGAAAACGATAAACAGCAAGGTGGTGGCCGTCACTACCCCATTGATGGTGGCGGCCGCGATTACCGCACCGGGCGCCTGCCACACAAACAGTGCCAGCAATGCTGTGACCAAGTAGGCCGAACTCATGGAGAGTTTGGCCGACCGCCCTAAAACCACCATCAAAAGAAACACCACCGCAATCGGGGTGAGGGCTAAAAGCGTGTGTCCAATATTCATGTGTGATGTCTCCAAGGGTGGCTGCGCACGGGCGCGTGGCTTATGAATGCCACGTCACCTTTGCATGGTTTTAATTGGTCGCACCAATATTATTTAAAGTTGAGGTGCAGATTGTAAAAGTCATTGAATGGACTCTATTTAACGGTTTTTGTCTGTTTTTTCGTGGTTTACCCTTGTTTTTTGTTGATTGGTCATACCAATCGGTGTGCAAGTTCAACGCTTATCCACACGTAGGGAGTGCGATTGCATAAGCCCGCTTTGGCACCCCATCGATGGCTTTCGGTAATGCAGCGTTTAAAAAATGCAGCACAGGCATTGCGCTGCATCTAAGTGTCAAGTCCCGGATGATTGGCTGCTTAAAAACAAGCGCCCTTTGCTCCATGGTCGAGAAGGTGCTGCACGCCAGCGGTGGTGTGGCGCTGTACCCCGACCATGCCCTGCAGTGGGATGCGCTGCTGCACTGTGCCGATACGGCGATGTACGCGTCCAAGCAGGCCGGGCGCCACCAGATTCGCTTGTACCAGGTCCACGCAGAGGCTGCGTTGCTGGCGCGGGCGGAAGTCGCCGCACAGGGGGTCGTCGGCCCCAAGGCGTAAGCCACACTTTTCGCCATCTTGCTTGCGCACGGTGTGCATGCCCAGGCTGGGTGGTGGCAGGGCTTGGAGTGCATGACGACGCACTACGATATGCGCCATGACTGCAATGACTGAATGAAGAAGGGCTGACCTGTGGCTGACCTGTCCAAAATAACCTGTATTGAAAACCTGCGCGTGATCGCCAAGCGCCGCGTGCCGCGCATGTTCTATGACTATGCCGATTCGGGCTCGTACACCCAGGGCACTTACCGTGCCAACGAGGCAGAGTTCCAGAAGATCAAGCTGCGCCAGCGCGTGGCGGTGAACATGGAAGGGCGCAGCACGCGCACCACCATGGTCGGCCAGGATGTGGCCATGCCGGTGGCGATCGCGCCCACGGGCCTGACGGGCATGCAGCACGCGGATGGCGAGATCCTGGCGGCCAAGGCGGCCAAGGCCTTCGGCATCCCCTTCACGCTGTCGACCATGAGCATTTGTTCGCTGGAAGACATTGCCACCCACACCGACCGCCATCCCTTCTGGTTCCAGCTGTACGTGATGCGCGACCGCGGCTTCATGGAGCGCCTGATCGACCGCGCCAAGGCGGCCAACTGCTCGGCGCTGCAATTGACGCTGGACCTGCAGATCCTGGGCCAGCGCCACAAGGACATCAAGAACGGCCTGTCGACCCCGCCCAAGCCCACGCTGGCCAACCTGATCAACCTGGCCACCAAGCCCCGCTGGTGCCTGGGCATGCTGGGCACGCGGCGGCGCAGCTTCGGCAACATCGTCGGCCATGTGGACGGCGTGGGCGACATGTCCTCGCTGTCGTCGTGGACGGCCGACCAGTTTGACCCGCGCCTGAACTGGGGCGACGTGGAGTGGATCAAAAAGCGCTGGGGCGGCAAGCTCATCCTCAAGGGCATCATGGATGTGGAAGACGCCCGCCTGGCCGCGCAAAGCGGTGCGGACGCGCTGATCGTCAGCAACCACGGCGGCCGCCAGCTGGATGGCGCGCCGTCGTCCATCGAGGCCCTGCCCGCGATTGCACAGGCCGTGGGCAAGGACATCGAAGTGTGGATGGACGGCGGCATCCGCAGCGGCCAGGACGTGCTCAAGGCGCGCGCGCTGGGCGCCCAGGGCACCCTGATCGGGCGCAGCTTCCTGTACGGCCTGGGGGCCTTTGGCCAGGACGGCGTGACCCGCGCGCTGCAGATCATCCAGAAGGAGCTGGACACCACCATGGCCTTCTGTGGCCACACCAACATCAACAACGTGGGCACCGACATCCTGCTGCCCGGCACCTACCCCCAGCCCTGGCACGACCGCGGCTGAGCCGTGCGCCGGTACCTGCCGCGCAGCGTGGCAGGTGGGTGGGCGTATTGAAAAAACAGAGCGGCTGGCGCTCGTGCAGACTGGACTTCAATGTCAAAAGCATCTGAAACCAAGGTTTGACAGGCGTCAGCCGCTTCTTTTTTATCTGTCGTTGCTGGCTGTGCCCGCCGTCGCCAATCGGCGCGAGACGCCCTGGCCCGCGCGCCGTATGCTGCCAGCCCATGTCTGAATCGCTTGTTTCCTGGATGTGGCTGTGGGTGCCCATCACCCTGTTTGCGGCCCTGGCCCAGACCGTGCGCAACACGGCCCAGCGCAGCCTGACCCAGCAGCTGGGCACGCTGCCCGCCACGCTGGTGCGCTTTCTGTACGGTCTGCCGTTTGCCGCTGTGTTCCTGTTGCTGCTGTACGTATTGCCGACGCAGCCTCCGGCGCTGCCGCACTTCAGCGCCGCCTACCTGGGCTGGATCACGCTGGGCGCGGTGTTCCAGGTGGCGGCCACGGCGGCGCTGCTGCTGGCCATGAAGGAACGCAATTTCGCCGTGGCGGTCACGCTGTCCAAGACCGAGATCCTGCAGGTCGCCCTGTTCGGGGCCGTGTTCCTGCACGAGTTGCCCACGGCCCTGGCACTGGCGGCCATGGTGATTGCCACCGTCGGTGTGCTGCTGCTGTCGCTGCCGCCGCGCGGGCAACTGCTGTCGCTGCAGGCCTGGTTCAGCAAGTCGGCGCTGTACGGCCTGGCTTGCGGCGCGTGCTTTGCGATTGCGGTCATCGGCTTTCGCGGCGGTGCGCTGGCGCTGCAGGCGCAGACGCCGTGGCTGTCGGGGGCCTGGGGCGTGCTGGTGGCCCAGACCCTGCAAAGCATCGTGCTGGGGGCCTGGGTGGCCTTCAAGACGCCGCAGGGCATCCGGCCTATCTTCCGAGCCTGGCGCATCTCGCTGCTGGCCGGCTCCATGGGGGCGGCGGCCTCGCTGGCCTGGTTCACCGCCTATGCCATGCAAAGTGCGGCGGCGGTGCGCACCCTGGGCATGGTGGAGGTGGTCTTCAGCTACCTGGTGTCGCGCCGCATGCTCAGCGAGCAGTTCAACCGCACCGAGCTGCTGGGCATGGCGCTGATGGTGCTGGGCCTGGTGCTGATCTGCCTGCAAGGGGTCTGAAACTCTGGCGACAATAGGGCGGTGAGCCCTGCCGACCTGCCCCGCCGTATCGCCCATCTGGACATGGACGCCTTCTTTGCGTCCGTGGAACTGCTGCGCTACCCGCAGCTGCAGGGCCTGCCGGTGGTGATCGGTGGCGGGCGCCACACGCCCGAGCATGAACAGGCCCTGCTGGACCGCTGGGGCACGCTGGCGGCCATCCCTGTCGAGGCTTTTCCGCGCCTGGGCGGCTATGTGGGGCGCGGCGTGATCACCACGGCCACCTACCCGGCGCGGCAGTTCGGCGTGGGCTCGGCCATGGGCATGATGAAGGCCGCACGCCTGTGCCCGCAGGCCATCCTGCTGCCCATCGACTTCGCGCGCTACCGCCAGTTCTCGCGCGCCTTCAAGCAGGTCATCCTTTCGATGGCGCCGCTGATGGAGGACCGCGGTGTGGACGAGGTCTACATCGACTTCACTGAGGTCCCCGGCGGCCAGGACGAGGGTGGGCGCGTGCTGGCCGCGCGCATCCAGGCCGCCATCCGCGCCGAGACGGGCTTGACCTGCTCAGTGGGGGTGGCCCCCAACAAGCTGCTGGCCAAGATGGCCAGCGAATTCGAAAAACCCCAGGGCATTTCCATCGTCCAGCCGCAGGACCTGGCCACGCGCATCTGGCCCTTGCCGTGCCGCAAGATCAATGGCATCGGTCCCAAAGCCGGTGCCCGGCTGGAGCAACTGGGCATCCAGCGGATTGGCGAGCTGGCCGCCTGCAGCCTGCCCTGGCTGGTGCAGCATTTCGGCAAATCGTATGGGGCCTGGCTGCATGCGGTGTCGCACGGGCTGGACGATCGCCCGGTGGTCACGCACAGCGAGCCGGTCAGCATGAGCCGTGAAACCACCTTCGAGCGCGACCTGCATGTGCGCGAGGACAAGGCGGAGTTGGGCGCCATCTTCACGCGCCTGTGCGAACGCGTGGCCGAGGACCTGCAGCGCAAGGGCTATGCCGGCCGCACGGTGGGCGTGAAGCTGCGCTACGCCAACTTCAAGAGCGTGACGCGCGAGGTGACGGTGGAGCACTACACCCAGGATGCCGCCACGATCCGCCGCATTGCCGGGCAGTGCCTCAAGCGCGTGCCACTGGCCCAGAGCATTCGCTTGCTGGGGGTGCGCGTGGGCAGCCTGGTGCACTGGGATGCCCAGACGCACCAGGCCGATGGACCACCGTTGCCTGGTGCGCGCCGTCCCCCCGGGGGCAGCGCCGATCCGCTGTCGCTGCCGCTGTTTTAGCCCGCGCCGATGGTGTCCGTGAGGGTGTGCACTGGTTTGGTGCTTAAAAACATGGCAATTGTGAGCAACTGCAACCTGGCTGTGCGATGATGTGAGGTTTTCTTGCGCGCGGCCGTGGTTTGCTTATGGCAAATCAATGTGCACGGGCGCAGGTTGTGTCAGCTAGTTTGGAGAGACAGCGTGCGAGCGAATTTCCCCGTTACCCAAAACAATTACGACTTTCCGGGCGATGAACTGCTGGTATCGGTGACCAATACCAAGGGCGAGATCACGCACTGCAACCCGGCGTTTGTGCGTGTGAGTGGCTATGTGTATGAGGAGCTCATTGGGCAGCCACACAACCTGATCCGCCACCCGGACATGCCCGAGGGGGCGTTCAAGGACATGTGGCGCACGATCGGCAACGGCTACCCCTGGACGGGGATCGTGAAGAACCGCCGCAAGAACGGCGACCACTACTGGGTGCGCGCCAACGTCACACCCATCATGGAAGGGGGCCGGCCCCAGGGCTATCTGTCGGTGCGCACCAAGCCGGCGGTCCAGGACATCCAGGCGGCCGAGGCGCTGTATGCGCAGATGAACCAGGAAGCCCAGGCAGGTGCCGAAACCATGCGCCTGCGTGCCGGGGAAGTACGCCGTCTGGGCTGGCGCGGCCTGTGGGCGCAGCGCAGCGATGTCGGCCTGCTGGCGCGCATGGTGCTGATGCTGGCCACCGTGGCGGCACTGACCCTGCTGCCCGATGTGCTGGGCTGGCAGGGCGTGGCGGCCTGGGGCACGCGCCTGGCGGTGCTGCTGTTGGGCGGTGCCTGGGTGGCCTGGCGTTTCGAGTCGCGCTGTGTGCGCGGCATCGAGCAGGCCAGTGCCTGGGCGGCCCAGATGGCCAGCTGCAACCTGTCGAGTACCTGCAGCCACAACTACACCGGCAGCGTGGGCACCCTGATGGCCCGCCTGCAACAGATCCAGATCAATCTGCATGCGGTGGTCGGTGACGTGCTGACGGAGGTCCAGGGCTTCAACGACATGTCCAAGGAGATGGCGCACGCCAGCCTGGACCTGGCCAAGCGCACGGAGTCGCAATCGTCCAGCCTGCAGCAGACGGCCGCGTCGATGGAAGAGATCGCCGGCACGGTGCTGCAAACGGCCGAGACCGCCCAGCAAATGGAGCAGGAAAGCAACCAGAGCAAGACCGTCGTGGGGCGCAGCGGACAGGCCATCCAGGATGTTGGCGGGGCCATGGAGCGTATCCGCGCATCGTCGACCCGCATGAGCGAAATCATCAGTGTGATCGAAAGCATCGCCTTCCAGACCAATCTGCTGGCCTTGAACGCGGCCGTGGAAGCGGCCCGTGCCGGCGAGCAGGGCCGTGGCTTTGCCGTGGTGGCGGGCGAAGTGCGCGCCCTGGCCCAGCGCAGTGCCTCGGCGGCCAAGGAAATCAGCGTGCTGATCCACCAGACCGTGGATGGCATCAACGACGGCAATGCGCGCATGCAGGCGGCCGGCAAAACGATTGACGGCATGGTCGAGGCTGTGGAACGCGTCAGCCACCTGGTGCGTGAAATCAGCCTGGCCACGCGCGAGCAATCGCAGGGCATTGCCCAGGTCAACGAAGCCGTGGCCAACCTGGATTCCATGACCCAGCAGAACGCCGCCCTGGTAGAACAGTCCACGGGTTCTGCGGAACAGCTGAACACGAACGCCCAGCGTTTGCAGCGCTCGGTCTCGTTCTTCAAACTGACGTGAGCATGACTGTCACCGACAAGCAGCCCCAGGGCTGCTTTTTTTATGCCGGTTTGTGTAACAACTTAGACGCTGAAACCGGTGAGCTTGGTTAGCATGCAGGGATGCAAGTTTTGTTCATTATTTTGGCAATACTGGCGTTGCTGCTGTGGTGGGTGCGAAGCCGGGGCCCGCGCCAGCCTGCACCGCAGCGAGCCAAGCCATTGCCCGCAGCCGCCGTGGCCATGGAGCCCGAGCCGCCACCTCCGCCGGACAGCGATGTGAAGTTCCGCATGCGCGGCGAGCGTGGCATGGGCGGGCCCATCTACGGGGATGTGCTGTGCAGCGATGGGGTGTACTTGCCTTATGTCTGGGAGTCGGACTTTCACACTTCATTCGATGGCCGCTGGATTCGGACTGGCTCGTATGGGGATTCCACACCACGCCTGCTGGACCGCAAGAACCGCTGCAGCTGGCTGATGAGCGTGGCCGAAGCCAGCCTGGTGGACGATTTGCATTGGCGCCTGCCGCGCTGGAACGGTGAAAGCCAGGGGGGCAACGGCGTGGCCGCCGAAGGCCGCCATGTGCTCAGTGACGGCATCTTCGAGGCCTGGCTGGCCAAGCACGTCAGCGGTAAGGCACAAGCCTTGGTCGGGGTGTGCGACCTGTGGATCCCTGCTGATTGTGTGCCGGTGCAGGCACAGGCCATCCCGCCCGCGATCGCACAGCAAGACAACGCCGTGGTCCAGGTGGCCGTGGAGCGCCACTGGCCAATCTCCTTGCGGGTGCTGGACGACCCGCTGGAGCCTTTGCTCCATCCGCAGTGGCAACTGCAGATCAATGGCGAGCCCCAGCAGTGGACGATTGACAGCCAGAGCCCGTTTGTCTGGCGCCCGGATGGCCAAGCCTTCGCCAGCTATGGTTACCCGGTCACGGACAGCGCGCACAAGCCCAAGATGCGCCTGGGGGTGTGGAGCCTGGCGCTGGGCCGGCAACAATGGTCCTACTGGATGCCGGAGGACCGCAAGCCCTGGACGGTCAACCTGCACCTGCCGCAGGAAGCTGCGGGCTATCCCGCGCTGAGCTGGGAGGGCGAGGAACTGCTGCAGTGTGTGGAGATGGACACCCCGCAGCTGGAACGCCTGCACGATGGCCGCAGCATCGCCTGCGTGGTGGGAGACGCGGTGCAGGGACGGGTGCAGCACCGGCCTGACGGACGCCCGCTGGTCAAGCCCTTGCCGGTGCGGTTGTTCCGCTGGCGCCGGGATCTGCACAACCCCTTGCACTGGGAGGCGCAGAGCCTGCCGGTGGCGGGCCAGTCCCTGAGCTGGAGCCTGGTGCACGAGGCCAAGGACGAGCCCGGTGCGACCCCGGCGTATGCCGTGCAGTGGGGCGAGCACCAGCTGCCCGGCTTGTGGGAACTGGAACATCTGGTGGTCGATGGCCAGTGGGCGCTGCTGTGCCCCTGGGGGCCATCACCACTGCAAGGGGCCAAGCCGGTGCCCTGGGTCTGGGACGGCAAGCAACTGAATGCGATCGAGATGCACTGGCCGGTGTTGCGCATGCGCCCACACCTGCAGCGGGGGAGGGCGCAGTTGCTGGTGCTGGTGGGCTGTGGTCCGGACAACAGCAACCATGCCAGCAGCGGCTTGTGGCGCTGGCCGCTGCAGGTGGCCGATGAGGTCAACCTGGCCAAGCCCGGCTGGACCCCGGCGTACGAATGGCGGGAAGTGGGCGTGAACGCGCAAGGCGTGTGGAAGCTGCTGCCGCGCTGGCGCGAGGTGCGCCAGATCCAGCACCCCTGCGCCGATGGCGACTATGTCTGGCGCCTGCCGGCCTCACACGATGCGGCATGGTGGTGGGGGGGGCTGACCAACCACATGAACAACGAGTGGGCGCCGGAAGCCGCGCGCTGCGAAGGCGTGCTGGTCACGCAGTCGGGGGCCGTGCTGTGCGGTGTGGGCCCCAGCGTCTGCCCGCACTATGCGGGTGACGGCTGGCTGGTGCTGGAATGGCTGGCGCGCGGGCAGCAGAACGAGCCCCACCACTGGAAGCTGCATTGGCTGCGCCCGCACAAGCACGAAGTCTGGACGCTGGAGCTGCGGGCCTTCACCCCGGTGGTGCAAGGCTGGGATACGCAGCAGGGCGTGCAGTGGATGGACGAGGGCCTGCCGGTAGCCGAGGCTGCCACGCAGGAGTCTGCTGCACCTGCGCCAGAGATCCAGTACAACGTGATTGCCCCCATGCGCTGGGAGTCCGCGCAGCTCGATGTGCTCAAGCAAAGCGCGGCAGGTTTGTGGATTCGCAAGCAGGATGCGGTGTATGCCGATGCGATCGTGCTGCGCGATGACTGGCCCTGGGTACGGGCGCCGGCCGCTGTGCGCACGGCATAAAAAAACCGGCTTCGAGGAGCCGGTTTTTTTATGGTGCCTGCAGCAAGCAGGCGCTGCAGGGCAGGAAGCTTTAAGGCTTGTTGCCGGTCGGGAAGGGCCAGGCAGCCTGGGGTGCCAGCACGGTCTTGGCCACAGGTGCTGTGGTCTCCGTGGCAGGCGCAGCGGCCTTCTTGGCAGCAGGTGCAGCGGCCTTCTTGGCAGCAGGTGCCGCAGCCTTCTTGGCAGCAGGAGCAGCGGCCTTCTTGGCAGCAGGAGCAGCGGCCTTCTTGGCAGCAGGAGCAGCGGCCTTCTTGGCAGCAGGAGCAGCGGCCTTCTTGGCAGCAGGTGCCGCGGCCTTCTTGGCAGCAGGAGCCGCGGCCTTCTTGGCAGCAGGAGCCGCGGCCTTCTTGGCAGCAGGAGCGGCGGCCTTCTTGGCAGCAGGAGCGGCGGCCTTCTTGGCAGCAGGAGCAGCGGCCTTCTTGGCAGCAGGAGCGGCGGCCTTCTTGGCAGCAGGAGCGGCGGCCTTCTTGGCAGCAGGAGCGGCGGCCTTCTTGGCAGCAGGAGCAGCGGCCTTCTTGGCAGCAGGAGCTGCAGCCTTCTTGGCAGCAGGAGCTGCAGCCTTCTTGGCAGCAGGAGCTGCAGCCTTCTTGGCAGCAGGAGCCGCGGCCTTCTTGGCAGCAGGAGCCGCGGCCTTCTTGGCAGCAGGAGCGGCGGCCTTCTTGGCAGCAGGTGCCGCAGCCTTCTTGGCAGGTGCGGCAGCCTTGGTTACGGCCTTCTTGGGCGCTTCGGTCTTGGTTGCGGTGGTGGCCTTTTTCTCAGCCGGTTTTTTTGCAGTTGCCATCGTTTTCTCCTTCATCAATTTGCACACAGCATTTGCGTGATCGCTTGGAAAAAGAGCGACTCACCAGCCATTGCGACGTGGAGTGTTTCGCCGCATGGACACACAAACGCCCCATGCCATCACCTGTAGAAATAATTGTGATGGCATGGGGCGCATTATGAATTCCCTTGCGTGAGTTTGCGAGGCTTTATCGCGTCTTAATCCCAAGAAAGTGCGCCACCGGTTTGGTATTCGATCACGCGTGTCTCAAAGAAGTTACGTTCCTTCTTCAGATCGATCATTTCGCTCATCCAGGGGAACGGATTTTCTTCGCCGGGGAACAGCTCTTCGAGGCCGATTTGCGTGGCGCGGCGGTTGGCGATGTAGCGCAGGTAGCCCTTGAACATCGAGGCGTTCATGCCCAGCACACCGCGCGGCATGGTGTCCTCGGCATAGGCATATTCCAGGTCCACGGCCTTGCGGAACAGGGCGTTGATTTCTTCCTTGAATTCGGCCGTCCACAGGTGTGGATTTTCGAGCTTCAGCTGGTTGATCAAATCGATGCCGAAGTTGCAGTGCATGGACTCGTCGCGCAGGATGTACTGGTACTGCTCGGCCGCGCCGACCATCTTGTTCTGGCGGCCCAGGGCCAGGATCTGCGTGAAGCCGACGTAGAAGAACAGGCCCTCCATCAGGCAGGCAAAAACGATCAGCGACTTCAGCAGGGTCTGGTCGGTTTCAGGGGTGCCGGTGTGGAAGTGGGGGTCCATGATCGCTTCGATGAAGGGGATCAGGAACTCGTCCTTGTGGCGGATCGACGGGATCTCGTTGTAGGCGTTGAAGATCTCGCTCTCGTCCAGGCCGATCGACTCCACGATGTACTGGTAGGCATGCGTGTGGATGGCTTCCTCGAAGGCCTGGCGCAGCAGGAACTGGCGGCACTCGGGCGCCGTGATATGGCGGTAAGTCCCTAGGACGATGTTGTTGGCAGCCAACGAGTCGGCCGTGGTGAAGAAGCCCAGGTTGCGCTTGACGATGCGGCGCTCGTCGTCGGTCAGGCCGTTCGGGTCCTTCCACAGCGCGATGTCGCGCGTCATGTTCACCTCCTGCGGCATCCAGTGGTTGGCGCAGGTGGCAAGGTATTTCTCCCAGGCCCATTTGTACTTGAAGGGCACCAGCTGGTTGACGTCGGTCTTGGCGTTGATGATGCGCTTGTCGGCGGCATTCACACGCTGGTGCGTGCTGGCCGATGCGGTGTGGCTGGGGTGGGTGGTGGACGAAATCTCGTCATCAAAAGTCAGCATGTCGTACTCCCTGCAATCTGCAAAAAAGTGAGCTGGCTGCGCAGTGCAGACAAAGGTTTCAAGCGATGATGCTTGAAAGACTTTGTGGTCTGCGCGCTGGCTGCTATGAAATCAATGGGTGCCTTACTGGCAGGCCTCGCAGCCCGGGTCGTCGATGGCGCAGAACTTGACGTCCGTGGCCGGAGCCCCGGTGCTGGCCCGTGCGGCGGCGGCGGCGCGGTCCAGGGCACTGGAGGTCTCGACCGCGGCGGGGGAGACAGCGTTCAGCGCGCGGCTCTGGATGGTTGACTTCTCGGCCGCCGTGGCGCTGGTGGTGCGCAGGTAGTAGGTGGTCTTCAAACCGCGCAGCCAGGCCAGCATGTAGGTGTCGTGCAGCTTCTTGCCCGAGGCACCGGCCATGTAGATGTTCAGGCTCTGGGCCTGGTCGATCCACTTCTGGCGGCGTGCAGCGGCTTCCACCAGCCAAGTGGGCTCCACCTCGAAGGCCGTGGCGTACAGCTGCTTGAGGTCCTGCGGCACGCGGTCGATGGCGCGCAGCGAGCCGTCGAAGTGCTTCAGGTCCATGACCATCACGCTGTCCCACAGGCCCAGCTGCTTCAGATCACGCACCAGGTACTGGTTGATGATGGTGAACTCGCCCGACAGGTTGGACTTCACCGACAGGTTGCCGAACGAAGGCTCGATCGAGGCATCGACGCCGACGATGTTGGAGATGGTGGCCGTGGGCGCAATCGCCACGCAGTTGCTGTTGCGCATGCCATCCTGGGCGATCTTGGCGCGCAGCGCCTCCCAGTCCAGGCGGGTGCTGCGGTCCACATCGACGTAGCCGCCGCGCGCCTGCTCCAGCAGGTTCAGCGAGTCCAGCGGCAGGATGCCCTTGGACCACAGCGAACCCTGGTAGCTGGAGTAGGTGCCGCGTTCCTTGGCCAGCTCGGTCGAGGCCCAGTAGGCGTAGTAGCAGATGGCTTCCATGGACGCATCGGCGAACTCCACCGCTGCGTCGCTGGCATACGGCGTGCGCATGGCGTACAGCGCATCCTGGAAGCCCATCAGGCCCAGGCCCACGGGGCGGTGGCGCAGGTTGGAGTCGCGCGCCTTGTCCACGGCGTAGTAGTTGATGTCGATCACGTTGTCCAGCATGCGCATCGCCGTGCGCACGGTCTTGCGCAGCTTGTCGTGATCCAGCTGGCCATCGCGAATGTGCTGGGCCAGGTTGACCGAGCCCAGGTTGCACACAGCGGTCTCGGTCGCGCTGGTGTTCAGCGTGATTTCGGTGCACAGGTTGGACGAGTGCACCACGCCCACGTGCTGCTGGGGCGAGCGGATGTTGCAAGGGTCCTTGAACGTGATCCAGGGGTGGCCAGTCTCGAACAGCATGGACAGCATCTTGCGCCACAGGTCCACGGCGGGCACGCGCTTGAAGAGCTTGAGCTCGCCCGCATCGGCCTGGGCTTCATAGGCGGTGTACGCCTTGGTAAAGGCCTGGCCATACAGGTCGTGCAGGTCGGGCACGTCGGAAGGGCTGAACAGCGTCCACTGGCCTTTTTCCATCACGCGCTGCATGAACAGGTCGGGGATCCAGTTGGCGGTGTTCATGTCGTGTGTGCGGCGGCGGTCGTCGCCGGTGTTTTTGCGCAGCTCCAGAAACTCCTCGATGTCCAGGTGCCAGGTTTCCAGGTAGGCGCAGACGGCGCCCTTGCGCTTGCCGCCCTGGTTCACAGCGACGGCCGTGTCGTTGACCACCTTCAGGAAGGGCACCACGCCCTGCGATTCGCCGTTCGTGCCCTTGATGCGGGCGCCCAGGGCGCGCACGGGGGTCCAGTCGTTGCCCAGGCCGCCGGCAAACTTGGACAGCAGGGCGTTTTCCTTGATGGCGTCGTAGATGCCGCCCAGGTCATCGGCGACGGTGGTCAGGTAGCAGCTGGACAGCTGCGAGCGCTGCGTGCCGCTGTTGAACAGCGTGGGCGTGGACGACATGAAGTCGAAAGAGCTCAGCAGCTCATAGAACTCGATGGCGCGGGCGTTGCGGTCGTCCTCGTTCAGTGCCAGGCCCATGGCCACGCGCATGAAGAAGGACTGGGGCAGCTCGATGCGGGTCTTGCGCACGTGCAGGAAGTAGCGGTCGTACAGGGTCTGCAGGCCCAGGTAGTCGAACTGCTGGTCGCGCTCGGCCTTCAGGGCCTTGCCCAGGCGCGGCAGGTCGAACTTCAGCAGCTCGGGGTTCAGCAGCTCGTGTTCCACGCCCTTGGCGATGAAGGCGGGGAAATCCTCGGCGTAGGCCGCGTCCATGTCGGCGGGCTGCACGTCGCGGCCCAGCACCTCGCGCACGATGGTGTGCAGCAGCAGGCGGGCGGTGACGTAGGTGTAGTCGGGGTCGCGCTCGATCAGCGTGCGGGCGGCCAGGATGGCGGCCTTGTAGACCTCGGCCAGGGGCACACCGTCGTACAGGTTGCGCAGGGTCTCGGCCACGATGGGCGCGGGGCTGATGTCGGCGTTCAGGTCGTGGCAGGCGGCCGTGATCAGCGCCTCCAGGCGGGCCTGGTCCAGCGGGATGCGCTGGCCGTGGTCGGTCACGTGCAGGCTGGGCTTGGGCGCGGCGGCGGCGGCTGCAGCGTCTTCGGCGGCCTTTTTCTTGGCGGCGGCACGCTCCTGGTTGCGGGCTTCGCGGTACAGCACGTAGGCACGGGCCACGTCCTGGTGGCCACCGCGCATCAGGGCCAGTTCCACGTGGTCCTGCACGTCCTCGATGTGGAAGGTGCCGCCCTCGGGGCGCGAGCGCAGCAGCGCGCGCACGACGCCGTTGGTCAGCGCTTCGACGGTTTCACGGATGCTGACCGAGGCGGCGCCCTGGGGGCCGCGCACGGCCAGGAAGGCCTTGGTCAAGGCGATGGCAATCTTCTGCGGCGCGAAGGGCACGACGTCGCCGCTGCGGCGAATGATCTGGTATTGGTCCAGGACCGCCGGAACGCTGCTGGCCCCGGGCGTGGGGGCGCCGTGCGTTGCAAGGTCGGTGTGGGAGCTGTTCATAGCGTGCTGCATGAGGGCCTCTGGAGGATGGAAGGGGGCGTGCGGTGCGCCGGAATAGGGAGGTGCTGCACAAAAAATGTGCGCTACCTGTAGCGTCATGTGATTTCAATGACACTAGGGGTAGTGTATTTCGCCAGCGTGACGAAATCTGCGTTGTGGGCTGGCAGCACCTGGGTGTGGCCCGTGTTGACAGGCGCGCGGCCGGCGGGTGCCGTGGCCCCGCGCCCGCAAAGCCAGGCTGCATGCGGCTTGCCGGCCCATGGCCCGCAAGCAGGCCTTGTTGCGTCAGGGGTGAAAAGTTGTAAGAATTTGTTTATAACCCATGGCCAAAGAAGGTCTTGGGGCGCTAGGTATGGGTTCTGATGGGGTGATTTGCACTAAATCTAGTGTTTGTGACGCGGATCAGCACCGGCCTTGCCGCAGCGGCGCTGGCGCCGGGGTGCTGTCTGAAAGAGGAGCGGGTCGCGCAGCAGGGCATGCGGTTTTCAATGCTTTGGGCATTGAAACCCTTGTTGGATCTGCGCAAGCAGCTATGCCTTTTGAATCGCTGCCGGGTAATCCACGCCCAGTTGCGGCAGGGCGGCCTGCAGGCGCGGCCAGTCGAAGCCGGGGCCGGGGTCCTGCTTGCGCCCGGGGGCAATGTGCTCGTGGCCAGCGATGTGGCGGATGGGGTGCTGGTCCGCCAGCGCCTGGCACAGCTGGGCCAGGGCGTGGTACTGGGTGGGCTCGAAGGTCTGGCCTTCCAGGCCTTCCAGTTCGATGCCGATGGAGAAGTCGTTGCAATTGCGGCGCTCGCCCCATTGCGACTGGCCGGCGTGCCAGGCGCGGTCCTCGGTGCTGACAAACTGCCACAGCGTGCCGTCACGCTCGATGAAGAAATGGGCCGACACCTCCAGCCCGCGGATGCCCTGGAAGTAGGGGTGGGCCTCCCAGTCCAGCTGGTTGGTGAACAGCTGCTGCACGCAGCCCGTGCCGTACTGCCCGGGCGGCAGGCTGATGGAATGCACCACCACCAGGTCCACGGCCATGCCCGCAGGGCGGGGGCCGAAGTTGGGGGAAGGCAGGTGCCGCGCGGTGCTCAGCCAGCCTTGTTGCCAGCGGGGGGAATGGGGGTCAGTGCAGCGCGTCATGCAGCGGATTGTCGCTGACCGCCAGCGGCTCTTCCGGGCACACGGGGATGTTCAGGCGTTCAATCCGGTAGCGCATCTGCCGCAGGCTGATGCCCAGGCGCGCGGCCGCGGCCGTGCGGTTGTAGCCGCAGGCGTGCAGCGCGCGGGTCAGGATGTGGCGCTCCTGCTGGTCCAGCCAGGCCTGCAGGTCGTGCGGCAGTTCGTCTGGCGCCACCAGCAGGCTGGGTGCACTGCGTTCTTCGGCGCAAGGGCTGTCGGTGGGCACGCCGTCCATCGCCAGCTCCTCGCCCAGCGCCAGGGCCCGGTGCAGCAGGTTTTCCAGCTCGCGCACATTGCCCAGCAGCGGCAGGCCCTGCAGTTGCTCCATCAACTGGGGCGAGAGCATCGCCGGCTGGGCGCCCTCGCCGGCAATGCGCTGCAGCAAGGCGCGGCACAGGGCCGGCAGGTCCTCCCGGCGTTCGCGCAGCGGGGGCAGGGGAATGTCGATGACGTTGAGGCGGTAGTACAGGTCCTGGCGGAATTCACCGCTTTGCACGGCCGCCGCCAAATCGCGGTGGGTGGCACTGACGATGCGCACATCGACCGGTTCTTCCTGGGTGGTGCCCAGCGCGCGCACGCTGCGCTCCTGGATGGCGCGCAGCAGCTTGGCCTGCATGGACAGCGGCAGCTCGCCAATCTCGTCCAGAAACAGGGTGCCGCCGCGGGCCGCAGCAAAGAAGCCGGTGCGGTCGGCCGTGGCACCGGTGTAGGCACCTTTGCGCGCGCCGAAGAACTCGGCTTCCAGCAGGTGCTCGGGGATGGCGCCGCAGTTCACCGCCACCCAGGGCGCCTGGGCGCGGTGGCTGCAGGCGTGCAGCGCGCGGGCCACCAGTTCCTTGCCGGTGCCGGACTCCCCGGTGATGAGCACCGGGGCCATGCTTTGCGCCACTTTCTGGATGCGCTGCTTGACCTGGCGCATGGCCTGCGATTCGCCCACCAGGCGCTCCAGCGCCGTCGAGGCACTGAGGATGTCGACGGTCTTGCTGTGGGCGACGGCCGCCAGTCCGGACGCCGGACTGCCCGGCTTGGGCACGCTGCCTTCGCCCTGTACGGCCGAGGCGACCACGGTGCGGAACTGCTTGAGGTCCACGGGCTTGGTCAGGTAATCGAAGGCGCCGCAGCGCAGGGCCTCCACCGCGTTCTCGGCCGAGCCGTAGGCGGTCATGACGATGGTGCGCTCGCGGCGGCGCTGGTCGCGCAGCTCGCGCAGCAGCTCCATGCCGCTGCCATCGGGCAGGCGCATGTCGGTGATCAGCACGTCAAAGCGGCACAGCTGCAACTGCGCGCGGGCCTCGGCCAGGGTGCCGGCCGTTTCGACACGGTAGCCCTCGCGCAGCAGTGTGAGCTCATACAGCGTGCGCAGATCGGGTTCGTCGTCAACGACAAGGATGGTGGCGAAGGAAGTGACCATGGCGGCGATCAAACCACAATTGGATCGAACAGGGAAGCCGTGTCCGGCTGGCGCTGCTGTCCGCGAAAGTGCACGGTGAAGGCATTGCCCGGCTGTGGGCCGCGCGCCGTGGGGCGCTCGGCGCGGGCATAGCTGATGCTGCCGCCGTGGCGCTGGCACAGCTCGCGGCAGATGTAGAGGCCCAGTCCGGTGGAGCGGCTTTGCGAGGAGAAGAAGGGCTCGAACAGGTGTTTCTCGACCGAGGCCTCCACCGGCGGGCCTTCGCTCCAGACCTGCATCCAGAAGGGCTCGCCCTGGCCGCCGCCAGTGTGCAGCTGCAGGCCATCGGCCAGCAGGCTGGCGCGGTGACGCGCCGCATTGTCCAGCAGGTTGATGGCCACGCGGCGCAGGTGTTCGCTGTCGAACGCGATCTGCGCCTGGCCGCAACCGGGTGCGAACACCCCCTGGCGCTGGGGGGCGTCCTGCTGCTGCCATTCGTGCCAGATGGTGGACAGCTCCGCGTCCAGGGTCAGGGTGCGCGAGTCGGCATGCTGGATCTGCTGTTGCACACGGGCGATGTCCAGCACGTCTTCGGCAATCCGCGCCAGGCGCTGGGCGTTCTGTTCCACCATGTGGCTCAGGCGCTGCTGGGCAGGCTGGTCCAGGTCCTCGGCCAGCAGGGCATTGGCCTGCAGGATGGCGGCCAGGGGATTGCGGATCTCATGGGCCACGGCGGCGGACATGCGGCCCATGGCGGCCATTTTTTCGGTGCGTATGCGCGCCTCGACCAGCCGCAGGTCGTTCAGGAAGATCACGCACAGCCACAGATGGGGGGCCAGCAGGCTTTCCCCTGCGCCATCGTGCTCGGCCTCTGCCGCCAGCACCTCCGGCTCCAGGCTGGTGGTCAGCCAGGTGCGCACATACAGGCCCACCGGGCGCTCCCCTTCGGCCAGCAGGTGCACGTGCTGGCTCTGGGCCTGGCCGCTGGCATAGGTGTGGGCGACCATGTCGCGCAGCGGTTGCCACAGCGCCATGTCGTGCAGGTTGTGCAGGGCCAGTGGCGGAGGCAGCCCCAGCAGCTCGCAGGCCGCCGGATTGGCCAGTCGCACCTGCTGCTCGGCATCGACCACCAGCACGCCCTCGCTCAGGTTGGCAATGATCAGGCTGTTGACCTGGGCATGCGTGCGGGCCGCCTGGCGGCTTTGGCGGGCCTGGCGTTCCTGGTAGGCCAGGCGCAGTGACAGCTGGCGTGTCAGATAGGCCACGGCAAAAAAACCCGCGCAGACCAGGGCGGTCTGCATGTAGCCGTCGCTGCTGAAGTTGCCGCCCTGCCAGGCGCTGAGGATGTTGGCGCCCAGCAGCAGCAAGGTGATGCTGGCGGTCGTGGCCAGGGCCATGCGCATGGGCCCCAGCACGGACACCGTGAGGATGGGCAGTGCCAGCAGCGGCGTGTAATACATCCTGCCGGTCTGCATTTCCTGCAGCAGGCAGATGGTCACGATGTCGGCCACCAGCAGCAACAGCCAGGGCCAGCGCCAGTGGGCAGCCGGTGGCTTGTGGTGCAGCAGCACCCAGCCGACCAGGGCCACGACCAGATAACCCGTGGACAGCGCCCAGGACCAGGGCATGCTGGGCGGCATGCCGGTCGAGGTCCAGGTCTGCATCGCCAGCAGGGCGATCAGCAGCGTGGCCACCAGCACCCGGGCCGACAGGAAGGCCTGCCAGAGCCGGCGCGCACTTTGCAGCGGAAGGGTGTGGGGGCTGGCCAAGGGATGCCTGGCAGGTGGGGGCTAGCGCGGGCCGAGGTGGCGGTGCTCGGTGCTGCAGTAATGCAGGCTGCGGTCCGGACCGACCAGCGCATCGCTGGCGGGCAGGTGCAGTCCGCAGTGCGCACAGGTGACCATGTCTTCCGTGGCGTGGTGGTGCTTGGGGCGGGCAGGGGGCGGCGCAGCCGCTTTGCGGCGGTTATTGCGCCAGATGCCAATCGCGATGATCAGCACCACGGCAACCAGAAGGTATTTCATGATCCATGCCCCAGCATGACGACTTCCAAAACAAAACGCGAGCCGGCATAGGCCAGCAGCAGCAAGGCGGCACCTGCGTAGATCAGGTGCACGGCGTGGCGACCGCGCCAGCCAAAGCGTGAACGGCCCACCAGCAGCAGGGCGAACGCCATCCAGGCCAGCAGGGAGAAGATGGTCTTGTGGTCCCACACCCAGGCACGGCCGTAGAGGGATTCGCCAAACAGCAGGCCGGCCAGCAGCGTGGCGCTCAGCAGCACAAAGCCGGCCGCGACAAAGCGGAAGGTCAGGCGCTCCAGCATCAGCAGCGGCATGCCGCTTTCGTCGTTGCTGGCGCTGCGCATGCGGCGCTCGGCGCGCGACATCAGTCCGGCGTGGACCACGGCGGCCGCGGACAGCCCGTACGAGGCAATCCCCAGCGCCAGGTGCAGGGGCAGCCAGGCCGAAGCATGGACCGCCATCGGCTTGCCGGGAAAGATCTGGGCCAGCAGCACGGCCAGGGCGCCCAGCACGGACAGCACCCCGACGGCGCGCAGCTTGGGGTAGAGCTGCTGCTCGATGGCGTACACGGTCAGCATCAGCCAGGCGGTCATGGACAGTGCCGGCGCGAAGCCAAAGCGCGTCGGCGAGGTCATCAGGCCGGCGGCCACGGTCAGCAAATGCAGCACCCAGGCGGCACGCATGGCCAGGCGCGTGGGGCCGTCGGCCAGGCGGCGCGCGCCCAGTGCCGGCACCAGGTAGGCGGCAATCGCCGCCGCGGCCAAGGCCATGACCCAGGGGGGGCTGGCAGTGAAAAAGTGGGTGGATGACTCCATGCCCGCAATCATAGCGGCCCGTTTTGCCGGCGGGAGCCGCCGCAGCAGGCCATTCTTGCGCCGTGTCAGTGCTTGCTGCGGCCGTGGCTGGTAGGCCCTGCCCGGGCGGTGGCCAGCCCAGGGCAGGTCCCGTGGTCAACGGGTAGAATGGAGCCCTCATTTGTACAGGGCTGCCCGCGGCGGGCGGCACAGGCTGGCTGCCAGCGCACCGCCCCCTGCCCAAGGCGCCAGGCCCCGTTGGCCCAGCCGCATGCGGCGCTGCTTTCTCTCTTCGGACATTCCTGCTTATGGCATCCGCACTCACCGACAAACTCTCGCGCCTCGTCAAGGAAATGCGTGGCCAGGCCCGCATCACCGAATCCAATGTGCAAGACATGCTGCGCGAAGTGCGCATGGCCTTGCTGGAGGCGGACGTGGCCTTGCCCGTGGTGCGCGACTTCATTGCCCGCGTCAAGGACAAGGCCCTGGGCCAGGAGGTGCTGGGCAGCCTGAAGCCTGGGCAGGCGCTGGTCGGCATCGTGAATGCCGAGCTGGCCGCCACCATGGGCGAAGGCGTGGCCGACATCAACCTGAACGCCCAGCCACCCGCCATCATCCTGATGGCCGGTCTGCAGGGTGCGGGCAAGACCACCACCACCGCCAAGCTGGCCAAGCACCTGGTCGAAAAGCGCAAGAAGAAGGTGCTGACCGTGTCGGGCGACGTGTACCGCCCCGCGGCCATCGAGCAGCTCAAGACCGTGACTGCCCAGGCCGGCGCCGAGTGGTTCCCCTCGACCCCCGACCAGAAGCCCCACGACATCGCCGTGGCGGCCTTGGACTACGCCAAGAAGCATTACTTCGACGTGCTGCTGGTCGACACGGCCGGCCGCCTGGCCATCGACGAGCTGTTGATGGCCGAAATCAAGGACCTGCACGCCACCCTGAATCCGGTGGAAACCCTGTTCGTGGTCGATGCCATGCAGGGCCAGGACGCGATCAACACCGCCAAGGCCTTCAAGGAAGCGCTGCCGCTGACCGGCATCGTGCTGACCAAGCTGGACGGTGACTCGCGCGGCGGTGCGGCGCTGTCGGTGCGCCAGATCACCGGTGCGCCCATCAAGTTTGCCGGTGTGTCCGAAAAGATCGACGGCCTGGAGGTGTTCGACGCCCAGCGCCACGCCCAGCGTGTGCTGGGCATGGGCGACATCGTGGCCCTGGTCGAGCAGGTCACCAAGGGCGTGGACATGGATGCCGCGCAGAAGATGGCCGAGAAGCTGAAAAGCGGCGACGGCTTCGACCTCAACGACTTCCTGGCGCAGCTGCAGCAGATGAAGCAGATGGGCGGCCTGTCGCAGCTGATGGACAAGCTGCCCTCGGAGCTGACGGCCAAGGCCGGTCAGGTCGACATGGACAAGGCCGAGCGCGAAATCAAGCGCAAGGAAGGCATCATCTGCTCAATGACGCTCAAGGAGCGCAAGCACCCGGCCCTGATCAAGGCCACGCGCAAGAAGCGCATTGCCGACGGCGCGGGCGTGCAGGTGCAGGATGTGAACCGCCTGCTCAAGGAATTCGAGCAGATGCAGACCATGATGAAGAAGATGAAGGGCGGCGGCCTGATGAAGATGATGAAACGCATGGGCGGCATGAAGGCCATGAAAGGCATGATGGGCGGTGGCGGCATGCCCAAGCTGCCGTTCTGATTGCCTCGGTCTCGCGCGACCTCCGAGCCGCATCGCCTCCGGGCCATGCGGCTTTTTGCTGTCTGTGGTGTGCCGCAATGGACAGAGAGTCAGGCACTGCGGGGTCAGCATCGCATTGCGGGCTTGCAGTGATGGGTCGTCCGGTGTTTCTGGGCCTTACCGTCTTGGAAAATGAGAGCTGTCAACGCACTGGATCCAAGGCTTCCCAGGCTAAAACGATCGGCAACGCTTGCAGGATCTGCGCAGATAGCTCTGCTTTTTACTTTTGTCGGCAACTTGCCCATAATGCGCGGCATGCAAGCATGGCCTTTTTCTCCTTCGCCGCGCCTGAGCACGCGCCGCACCTGGCTGCTGGCGGGCACGGCCGCGGTGCTGGCCGGGTGCTCCAGTGCCCCCGTGCCACCTCCGGCGGACCGGCGCACGGCCGCGGGCACGCGCAGCGGTGGTGCAGCCAGTGGCGACGCCCTGCAATTGCAGGCAGAGCTGCGCGAGGCCCTGCTGGCGCGCACCATGCTGGTGGTGAATACGCCCTACACCTATGGCGGTAACTCACCGGAAGGCGGCTTCGACTGCAGTGGCCTGATTCAGTGGGCCGTGCAGGGCATTCATACCGGCCGTCTGCCGCGCACCACCTCGCAGTGGGCACAGTCCAGCGCGCCGGTGCGTGAGTGCGGTCTGCAGCGTGGCGACTTTGTGTTCTTCAACACCCTGGGTGGTCCGTACTCCCACATGGGTATTTTTGTGGGCAACGGCCAGTTCGTGCACGCCCCGTCCAAGGGCGGCACCGTCCAGCGCGTGCGCATGGACAACCCCTACTTCGCCAAGCGCTTCACCGAAGCACGCAGCATTTTTGCCTGAGTGCGTGCGCCCGATTTGGGGCGTTGCCTGACAGACAGTCGCGTCGATTGCGGTGATCCTCGGTCCTCCAAGGAGGAATTCGCCATGTCCATGACCCGAGAACTGCGCTTGCACGCCACCGCTGCCGCCGCAGTCACGGCCCTGGCCCTGCTGGCCGGGTGCGACCAGTCCGGCCCCCAGATGCGGGCCGATACTTTCCCCATGGGACAGGCGGCACGGTTTGACCAGCCGCCCCCCGACAAGCCCTTGTTCGGCTCCAGCGACTACTTGCGCGCGCACGATGTGCTGCCGCCCGCCAAGGCCGATATCCGGGAGCCCTTGCCGCCCGCCGTTCCCTTGCCGGCGATGGCGGCGGCACAGCCGGTGGTGCAGCCCCAGGCCAGCACGGCCGAGCCCGGTGCGCAGCAAGGCGGCGTGACGCCAGCGGCCGGCATGGCGGCGGGCATCACCAATGCCCAGGGCGATGGCGAAAAGCACAAGCTCGATGGCGATACCGTGAAATAGCGGCGGCCCGGTGGGAACAAACAAAAACCCCGCAGCGTTTGCACACTGCGGGGTTTTGAATTTTGGTGGTCGTAGTGGGACTTGAACCTACGACATCAGCATTATGAATGCTGCGCTCTAACCAACTGAGCTATACGACCGAACTCTGGTGGTCGTAGTGGGACTTGAACCTACGACATCAGCATTATGAATGCTGCGCTCTAACCAACTGAGCTATACGACCAAGAGAACGCGATTATATATCAAGTTTTTCAGAGGTTGGCGAAGTTCGCCGGACGCTTGTTCACGAAGGCGTCCATGCCTTCCTTTTGGTCCTGGGTGGCGAACAGTGCGTGGAACAGGCGGCGCTCGAACATCACGCCATCGTTCAGGCTGCCTTCGAAGGCACGGTTGACCGATTCCTTGGCGGCCATGACGGCAATCTGCGAGAAGCCGCTGATGATGAGGGCTGCGCCCAGGGCTTCGTCCATCAGCTTGTCGAAAGGCACGATGCGGCTGACCAGGCCGGCGCGCTCGGCCTCGGTGGCGTCCATCATGCGGGCGGTCAGGGCCATGTCCATGGCCTTGGACTTGCCCACGGCGCGTGGCAGACGCTGTGTGCCACCGGCGCCGGGGATCACGCCCAGCTTGATCTCGGGCTGGCCGAACTTGGCGTTGTCGGCGGCAATGATGAAGTCGCACATCATCGCCAGCTCGCAGCCACCCCCCAGGGCAAAGCCGCTGACGGCCGCGATCACCGGCTTGCGGATGCTGCGGATGGTTTCCCAGTTGCGCGTGATGTAGTCGCCCTTGTAGGCATCGGCAAAGCTGTACTTGGCCATGGCGCCGATGTCGGCTCCTGCGGCAAAGGCGCGCTCGCTGCCGGTGATGATCATGCAGCCGATGCGCTCGTCGGCATCGAAGGCCTGCAGGGCCTGGCCCAGCTCGTTCATGAGCTGGTCGTTCAGGGCATTCAGCTGTTTGGGGCGGTTGAGGGTGATGATGCCCACTTTGTCCGCTTCGACGCGGACCTCGATCATTTCGTATGCCAAGGTTTATCTCCTGATAGTCATGTGTGTGGCACACACGACTATACCCAAGCCTGCAGTCGCAGCCTTCAGTGGCCCAGCCAGCGCTCCACGGCCGCGGCATCCGTGATGCTGAGCTTGTAGTTGGCAATCGCCGTGGTGGTGACCGGGGGCAGCTGCAATGGCAGGCGCAGCAACTGGCGGTCGCGGGCCACCAGGGCCGTGATCTGCGTGGTGCCGCGGGCCACGTACAGATCCAGTTCCTCCAGTTTGGCCAGGCGCCAGGCCTGGGGGCCGTTGGCGGTGGCGAGTTCGATGCCATACCACTCGTCGCCCGCCATCATGCCGGCCTGCTCGGCCAGCCCGCCGCGCAGGACCTGCTTGAGCAGCACGCTGTGCGTTTCCTGCACGCGCAGGCCCAGGGCCTGCGCCGGTGCGGGCTTGTCGGCGTCGGGCTGGATTCCGTGCGCCGCCAGCAGGCTGGGCAGGGGCAGGTCTTCGGTGCCGTGCACCCAGGCCTGCAGCTCGGCCTGCCAGCTGCGGCCGGTGCGCTCCTGCAGCACGGCCAGCACATCGGCTTCGGTCATGGCGCCACCCCGGCAGCGCAGCCACAGGGCGCGCATGATGTCATCCAGGGTGGTGCTGCCTTCTTGGCGCAGCTTCAGGTCCAGGCACATGGCCACCAGGGCGCCCTTGGTGTAGTAACTGACCGTGGCGTTGGCCGTGTTCTCGTCCTGGCGGTAGTACTTCACCCAGGCGTCGAAGCTGGAGGCGGCCACGCTTTGCACCTGGCGGCCCGGTGTCTGCTGCACCTGGTTCAGGGTCTTGGTGATCAGCTTGAGGTAGGTGGCGGTGTCGATCAGGCCAGCGCGGCGCAGCAGCAGGTCGTCGTAGTAGCTGGTGAAACCTTCGAAGAACCACAGCAACTGGGTGTAGTTTTCCTGGTCGTAGTCGTACGGCACCAGTTCGGCCGGGCGCAGGCGCTTGACGTTCCAGGTGTGGAAGTATTCATGGCTGATCAGCCCCAGCAGCTGCACATAGCCGTCGCTGGCTTTGTCCACGCCGATGCGTGGCAGGTCGGGGCGGCTGCAGATCAGGGCGGTGGAGTTGCAGTGTTCCAGGCCGCCATAGCCGTCGTGTGTCACATTCAGCATGAACACATAGCTGGCATGCGGGGCCGTGCCCCAGAAGGCAATTTCGGCCTCGCAAATCTTCTGGGTGTCGGCCAGCAGGCGCTCGCCATCGAAAGACGCCGGGGCTCCCGCCACGACAAAGCGGTGGGGCACGCCGCCGGCGTTGAAGTGGCCGCTCCAGAAAGTCCCCATCTCGACGGGACAGTCCACCAGCTCGTCGTAGTTGGCGGCCGCGTAGGTGCCAAAGCCTTGCTCGTCCACCGCCACAGCGGTCATGCCGGTGGCCAGTTGCCAGTGTGGCACCTCGGGCGAGGCTTGTACCTGCAGGCGGTGTGTCAGGGCTTCCTGGCCGTGCACGCGCAGTAGCAGGCTGGTGCCGTTGAAGAAACCACGGCGCGCATCCAGCCAGGCGGTGCGTACCGAGGTATCGTAGGCGCTGATGTCGTACTCCAGTTCCAGCGGGGCACCGGCCTCGCAGTCCACCTCCCACTGGTGCTTGCTGAGCTGGTGCACGTCCACGGGCTCCTCGCTCTGGCGTGCGCGCAGCTGCTGCAGGTTCTTGGCGAATTCACGCACCAGGTAGCTGCCGGGAATCCAGACCGGCAGCGACACCCGCTGGCGGGCGCTGGGCTGCGCAATTGTGAGGGTGACGCGGAACAGGTGGGCATGCAGGTCATGCAACTGGACGCGGTAGTGAACGGGGGCGGTGGTGTGGGGCATGTCGGTGACCGGGCAGTCCAACGGCATGCATGGGCGGTCATGCCGCAGGGATGCAGCAGGCGCCAGAGCGCCCGCTGCTGGAGGAGGGGCTTATTTCTTGTGGGCGGTGGCGAGGTATTTTTCCACCTCGCTGGCAGGGATGGCGCCGGGCACGCGGGTGTTGTCGGCAAAGATCAGCGTGGGGGTGCCGGTGATCTTGTGCTTGCGGCCCAGGGCCAGGTTGCGCTGGATGGCATCGATGTCGCAGCTGGCCGCGGCCGGGGTCTTGTCCTTGAGCATCAGGTCGTGCCAGGCCTTCTCGCTGCTTTTGGCGCACCAGATGTTGCGCGACTTCTCGGCCGAGTCGCGGCTGAGGATGGGGTAGAGGAACAGGTGGACGGTCACGTTGTCCACGCTCTGCAGGTCGCGCTCGAAGCGCTTGCAGTAGCCGCAGTTGGGGTCTTCGAACACGGCCAGTTGGCGCTCACCGTTGCCACGCACGATCTTGATGGCGTCGGCCAGTGGCAGCTTCTTGAAGTCGATCGCCGTGAGCTGGTTGATGCGGTCTTCCGTCAGGTTGCGCTGGGCCCGGGTGTCGATCAGCTCGCCCTGGATCAGGTAGTCGCCACTGGCGTTGGAGTAGAAGATGTCCGTGCCGATGCGCACCTCGTACAGCCCTTTCATCGGGGTGGGCTTGATCTCATCCACCTGCTGCAGCTGCGGAATGCGCTCGGCCAGGGTCTTGGCGATTTGGTCTTGTGGCTGGGCGGCAATCGCGCAGCCCCAGGCCGCAGTGGCCAGCAGTGCAGTGGCAAACAGTTTCATGGCAACGGTTCCAAGAAAAGATAAAAACTAAGGGGTTAGGGCGCCGGCGGCGCAAAAGGTTCCTGGCGCTGGGGCTGCGGCCTCAGCGGTCCAGCCCCATGGCTTGCCGGACGGTCCAGTCTTTGAGCAGGCCGCTGCGCTCGAAGCTTCGCAGCCCCCAGTTGCGCAGCGTCTGCAGCGGGGCTTCGGTACGGGTGAAGAGCTGCTGCAAGCCATCCATGGCCGCGCCCAGCGGGGCCAGTCCGGCTTTGCGTTCGCGCTCGTAGCGGCGCAGCAGCTTCAGGTCGCCCGTGCTGCGCCAGGCGTCACGGGTGCGCAGAATGCGGGCCAAGGCCTGTGCATCGGCCAGACCCAGGTTCAGACCCTGGCCGGCCAGGGGGTGTACGTTGTGCGCGGCATCGCCGGCCAAGGCCCAACTGCGCGGATGGCGTCCCTCGGTCGTGCCGGGCATGGCGCCGCACCAGCGCTTGGCGATGGCCTGCTGTAAAGGCCAGGCCATGCGGGGGCCTTGCAGCTCCAGCTGGCCCAGGCTGTGCTGGCTGATGTCCGCCAGGGCCTGGCTGAAGTCGGCCGCCTCGGCGGCCAACCAGTGGCCGACCTGGCTGTGGTCCAGCGACCACACCACGGCCACGGAATGGCCATCCGCACCGTCCAGCGGCAAAAAGGCCAGGATCCCCTGGGGGCTGAACCATTGGCGGGCCACCTGCCCATGGGGCAGCTCACAGCGCAGGCGGGTGGCAATCGCATGCTGGCCGTAGGGGGTGACGGCAAAGTCGACGCCAAACTCGGCCCGCGTCAGGCTGGCGCGCCCTTCGCAGACGACGGTCAGCGGCGTCTCCACGGGGGCAGCGACCACCTCGATCTGGGGTTGGTAGCGCACGGCTTCGGCCAGGCGCTGCTCCAGGGCCGGCACATCCACGATCCAGGCCAGGGCATCTACCCCTTGTGCCAGTGCATCGAAATGCACGCTGCCGTCGACGTCGCCATGCACTTCCATGTGCCGGACTGCGGTCACGTGGGCGGCGTCCGGCCAGGTCCGCAGGGACTCCAGCAACTGTTTGGAGCTGGCGTTGAGCGCATAGGCGCGCACGTCCGCCTGGGGGGCCTCCGCGCGCTGGGGGGCCACCAGCGCGACGCGCAGGCGTTCGCGCGCCAGCAGGAGGGCCAAGGTGCGGCCGACAATGCCGGCTCCGCGGATACATACGTCAAAGGTGTGCGCCATGGACGGGATTGTAGGAGGGCTGGGGGGCGTCTTGCGGCAGGACGGTTTTCCTGACGGCTGACAGGCCGGTGACGTGTGCGCCGGGTGCTTGGGCTGACAATAGCCGCATGAATACTTCTGGTTTTGATCAAGCCGACGTCACGGGCACGATCGGTGCGCTGTGGGTTTTTCCCATCAAATCGTGTGCCGGCATCTCGGTCACCGAGGCCCGGTTGCTGCCGACCGGCCTGGAATGGGACCGGGCCTGGATGGTGGTGGACCCCGACGGGCAGTTCATCACCCAGCGCGAAGTGGCGCACATGGTGCTGGTGCAGCCGCGCATCGATACCGCCCACGGCGTGCTGCGCGTGGGCTTCCCCGGGCAGCCGGAGCTGAGCCTGCCACTGGCAGTCCCCGCCGAAGGGCCCCAGCGCCAGGTCCAGGTGTGGGAGAGCCGCGTGCCGGCCTGGGACGTCGGCGACGAGGCCGCGCACTGGTTCAGCCAGGTGCTGGGACGCCCCTGTCGCCTGGTGCGCTATGACCTGGAGCAGGCGCGCTGGTCCGGCACGAAATGGACGGGGGGGATTCAGGCCCCCAACCAGTTTGCCGATGGCTATCCCTTGCTGGTGACCACCCGCGCCGCCTTCGACGCCCTCAACGATCGCCTGCAGGCCCAGGGGCGGCAGCCGGTAGATGGCCTGCGCTTTCGCGCCAACCTTGTGCTGGACGGTCTGGCGGAGCACGAGGAAGACTTCATCGAAACCCTCTGGCTGCCTGCGCCGGAGCCTGTGGCCATCCGCCTGGGCAAGCCGTGCTCGCGTTGCCCCATCCCTGACATCGACCCCGCCACGGCCGTGTCCAGCCACGATGTGGGCGACACGATTGCGCAGTATCGCCAGGATGCACGCTTGGATGGTGCTATCACTTTCGGTATGAATGCCGTGGTGGCGCAGGGTGCCGGGCAGGTGCTGCACGTGGGGCAGGCGGTGGCCGGGCTGCTGAAGTTCGACTGAGCACGCACAGGGCTTCGTTAAGATGTTTCCC
The DNA here is from genome assembly GCF_009668305.1 of Comamonas sp. CAH-2. Classification (NCBI taxonomy): domain Bacteria; kingdom Pseudomonadati; phylum Pseudomonadota; class Betaproteobacteria; order Burkholderiales; family Comamonadaceae; genus Comamonas; species Comamonas sp. CAH-2. The sequence continues at coordinate 63,233 of NZ_VSWF01000006.1, read as the reverse complement.
GTTTTGGAGGATTTTTCATGAAGCTTGTCACCCTTGCCGCGTTGGCCGTTCTGGCCTTGGCCGGCTGTGCCACCCAGACCACCGACCGTATGGCCAAGGAAGCGGCCCCCTATGTGGAAGCCCCCGACTACGACCATGCCATGGTGTGTGACACCCGCCACGACGATCTGCACAAGTGCGAAGCCACCCTGAAGTCGCTGTGCGGCGATCGCGGATTCCTGGACTTGCGCATCCGCCCCCTGCGGGAGCCGGGCAGCAGCGTGGACAGCTCCACCCACCGCCTGTTGCAGCTGCAGTGCAAGCCCCGTACGGCGCAGTAAGTCCCTCACGGCGAGTGCCCCGGCAGGCAGACCCTCACGGGCTGCCTGCTTTTTTGTGGCCGGCGCGGGGCGGCTGCCCGGGCAATCTGCCGCGCACCAGCAGAGATTTGCCGATCATTACAATCGGCATAGATTTCAGTGACAAAACTGGCACAAAACTCTGCACAACACAGAGCGACCACGTCACATCTCTTTAGAACACCGAACACGCATCCATGCGCCTCGGGCACATCGGCCACATTGCTGTGGTGCTCGATCGTGCATTGATACCAAAGGAATTTCCATGAGCCTCAAATGCGGCATCGTGGGCCTGCCCAACGTCGGCAAGTCCACCCTTTTCAACGCGCTGACCAAGGCCGGCATCGCCGCCGAGAACTATCCCTTCTGCACCATCGAGCCCAACACTGGCGTGGTGGAAGTGCCCGATCCACGCCTGAACCAGCTGGCCGAGATCATCTCCCCCGAGCGCATCGTGCCCGCTATTGTCGAGTTCGTGGACATCGCTGGCCTGGTGGCCGGTGCCTCCAAGGGCGAAGGCCTGGGCAACCAGTTCCTGGCCCACATCCGCGAGACCGACGCCATCGTCAACGTGGTGCGCTGCTTCGAAGACCCCAACGTGATCCACGTGGCAAACAAGGTCGACCCGATTGCCGATATCGAAGTCATCCAGACTGAGCTGTGCCTGGCCGACCTGGCCACCGTGGAGAAGGCGCTGAACCGCTATTCCAAGGCTGCGCGTTCGGGCAATGACAAGGAAGCGGCCAAGCTGGTCTCGCTGCTGGAGCCTATCCAAGCCGCGCTGAACGAAGGCAAGCCAGCCCGCGTGGTGCCCGTGTCCAAGGAAGACGCGCCCCTGCTCAAGCCTTTCTGCCTGATCACCGCCAAGCCCGCCATGTTTGTGGGCAACGTGGCCGAAGATGGCTTTGAGAACAACCCGTTGCTGGACCAGCTCAAGGCCTATGCCGAAGCCCAAGGTGCGCCGGTGGTGGCCATCTGCGCCAAGATCGAAGCGGAAATGTCCGAGATGGACGATGAAGACCGCGACATGTTCCTGCAAGAGCTGGGCCTGGAAGAGCCCGGCCTGAACCGCCTGATCCGTGCCGGCTTCAAGCTGCTGGGCCTGCAGACCTACTTCACCGCCGGGGTCAAGGAAGTGCGCGCCTGGACCGTGCGCGTGGGCGCCACCGCCCCCCAGGCGGCCGGCGTGATCCACGGCGACTTCGAGCGTGGCTTCATTCGCGCGCAGACCATCGCCTTCGAGGACTTCATTGCCTACAAGGGCGAGCAGGGTGCCAAGGATGCCGGCAAGATGCGCGCTGAAGGCAAGGAATACATCGTCAAGGACGGCGATGTCATGAACTTCCTGTTCAACGTCTAAATTGACCGAGGCCCCCGCCCACGCCTTGCATGCCGAGCTGGTGGCGGTGCTCGCGGCCGTCAGCCTGGGCCAGCCCCGGGTGCTGACCACGCGCTGCGGGCAGGCCTTGCCGGCCGGGCCTTTCCAGATGCTGCACCGCTCGCTGCAGGCGGGTCTGCGCAGCTGGGTCGAGACCCAGACCCAGCACAGCCTGGGCTATGTCGAGCAGCTCTACACCTTCGCCGACCGCGAACGCCCCGAGGCGGCCCATGTGCTGTCCATCAGCTACCTGGGGCTGACCTGCGAGCCCGAGCAGCCACCGCAGGGCGACACCAGCTGGCAGGACTGGTACAGCTATTTCCCCTGGGAAGACTGGCGCGATGGGGCGCCCGCGGTGCTGGCCCAGCACATCCTGCCGCCGCTGCAAGCCTGGGTGGATGAAGCATCCAATACGGCGCTGCGGCAATCCCGGCAAGCGCGGGTAGCTATCAACTTTGGTGCCGATGGCCAGGCCTGGAACGAGGACCTTGTGCTGCAGCGCTACGAGTTGCTGTTTGAAGCCGGCCTGGTCGAGGAGGCCACGCGCCGCGGCATTGCTGCGCGTGCCAGCCTGCCGGGGCGAGCCATGCAGCACGACCACCGCCGCATCCTGGCCACGGGCATCGCGCGCCTGCGCGCCAAGATCAAATACCGCCCCGTGGTGTTCGAGCTGATGCCGCCCGAATTCACCTTGCTGCAACTGCAGCAGACCGTCGAGGCCCTGGCGGGCCGTGGTCTGCACAAGCAAAACTTCCGCCGCCTGATGGAGCAGCAGCACCTGGTGGAGGACACCGGCGCCATGACGGCGGGGGCGGCAGGCCGCCCGGCCAAGCTGTTCCGCTTTCGCAGCGATGTGCTGCAGGAGCGGGCGATCACCGGCAGCAAGCTGCCGCTGGCGCGCGGCGCCTGAGCACTCCGGGGAGATGCTCTCTTTGCGAGAGCATATGACGCAGACGGGATATGCGCCAGCGCCCTAAAACGTCTGATTTTTTCGCTGATCGAGGCGTGCCCATCAGCCGGGCAGCGCCCACAGGATGGCCGCAGTCATGGTCAGGTAGCGCAGGAACTTGCCCACGGCCATATAGAACACACAGGGCCAGAACGGCAGGTGCAGCCAGCCCGCGACGGCGCACAGCGGGTCGCCCACCACGGGCAGCCAGCTCAGCAGGCAGGTCTTGGCGCCCCACTTGCGCAGCCAGATGCGGGCGCGCCGCTCATGGCGCGACAGGGCGCGCGCCGGTTTGGCGTCCGGGGTGTCCGGCAGCCCGGCGCGGCGGCGCTGGCGCGCGGCCTGCCAGGCCTGCTGGGCGCCCAGGCCCATCCACCAGCTGATGGCACCGCCGATGGTGTTGCCCGCTGTGGCCGTGAAGATGGCGGGCCAGAACAGCTCCGGATTGAGTTGTAGCAATCCCACCACAGCGGGCTCGGACCCCATGGGCAGCAGGGTGGCGGACAGCAGCGCCACCACAAACAAGGTGCTTAGCCCGTACTGCGGCAGTGCCAGGGACTGCAAGATTTCCTGAAACCAGACTTCCATTGCCACAGTGTAGGTGCAGGCTGGCTGACAGGCGGCGGTGCCATGGCCTACGCTGTGGGCATGAACTTTTTTGCTTCCAAGTGTTTCTCGCGGCCCACGGCGGTGGGCGGCCTGCTGCTGGTGGCCTGCCTGGCCGCCGCCCAGGCGCGTGTGCCGGACGATGCCGACGTGCAGACCGTGGAAACCGATTGCCAGGCGCTGCTGGCCCAGGCCCAGGTGCGCCGGGCGCTGCAGCTGGTCCGGGTGCAGCTGCTGGCCCAGGGCCTGCAGCTGCGTACCAACGGCTGCCCCTTTGTGCGCACGGGCCCGGGGCAGATGCAGCAGGTGCTGGACGTGGCGGTGCGCGTGGTCGACAGCGATGTGGCCGGCACCGTGGTGCGCGGACCACTGGCGGACGGTGAGGACGTGGACATGGGTGGCATCCAGCTGGGCGGCATGCCCGCGGTGCTGGAGGTGGGCGGGCTGCCGGCCGAGGAGGACGTCTCGCCCGACGTGCTGTTCAACCGCGCCTGGCTGGCCGCGGTGATGCGCGCGCGGGGCTTCCAGCCCTTGCCCGGGGCCTGGTGGGGCTTTCTGCCCGGGCGCCAGACACAGGGGTTGTAAAGCTGTCCCAGGGCCGGCTGTTACCTGTGCATGCGCTAGTGTCTTTGTAGCGCACCGCAGTGCTCATTTTTTGGGCAGATACAATATCGCCCTTTCCCCACCTGCATTTCCCTCGGATCGCTTCCATGACTGCGCTGCGTATCGGTCAGTACACCCTGGCCAATAACCTGTTGGTCGCCCCCATGGCGGGGGTGACGGACCGGCCGTTTCGCCAGTTGTGCAAGGCCCTGGGCGCAGGCTACGCGGTCAGCGAGATGGTGACGTCACGCAAGGACCTGTGGAACAGCCTCAAGACCAGCCGCCGTGCCAACCATGAGGGCGAGCCCGGGCCGATTGCGGTGCAGATCGCCGGCACCGACGCCGAGATGATGGCCGAGGCCGCGGTCTACAACATCGAGCGCGGCGCGCAGATCATCGACATCAACATGGGCTGCCCGGCCAAGAAGGTCTGCAACAAATGGGCCGGCTCGGCGCTGATGCAGAACGAGCCACTGGCCGTCGACATCGCCCAGGCGGTGGTCGAGGCTGCGCGCCCCTTCGAGGTGCCGGTCACGCTGAAGATGCGCACCGGCTGGTGCGCGTCCCACAAGAACGCCGAAGTGCTGGCGCGCCAGTTCGAGGACGTGGGCATCCAGATGCTGACCGTCCACGGTCGCACGCGCGAGCAGGGCTACAAGGGCTTTGCAGAGTACGACACCATCGCCGCCGTCAAGCAGGCCGTGCGGGTGCCGGTGGTGGCCAATGGCGACATCACCAGCCCCGAGAAGGCGCGCGACGTGCTGGCCTACACCGGCGCGGATGCCGTGATGGTGGGCCGTGCGGCGCAGGGCCGTCCCTGGATCTTTCGCGAGATCGGCCACTTTCTGGCCACGGGCACGCACATGGCGCCGCCGCTGGTGGCCGAGGTGCGCCGCCTGCTGCTGGAGCACCTGCACGACCACTATCGCCTGTATGGCGAGCTGACCGGGGTGCGCAGCGCACGCAAGCACATTGCGTGGTATGTGCGCCAGCTGCCGGGTGGGGAAGAACTTCGACAACACATCAACACCATCGACGACTGCCAGGTGCAGTGGCAGGCGGTGGCCGATTATTTCGATCGGCTGGGCCAGCAGATGGAGCGTCTGCCGCGCATGGCGCAGGCCGATGCAGAGCAAGCAATTGAGGAATTGGCTGCATGAGCACCCAAGCACAGAACAACCAGAGCATCGAGGAATGTGTACGCGCCAGCCTGGAGAGCTATTTCAGCGACCTGGGCGGAGAGATCCCCAGCAACATGTACGACATGGTGCTGCGGCTGGTCGAGAAACCCCTGCTGGACGTGGTCATGAGCCAGGCCGACCAGAACCAGTCGCGCGCGGCGCAATGGCTGGGCTTGAACCGCAACACCTTGCGCAAGAAGCTGCTTGAGCACGAGATGCTCTGAGGCGTTGGACATTCCTACTTTGATAGCTGTCAGCGCTTGCCAGATGGGCGCTGAGTCACGATTTCATCATTATTGAGTTGCACCATGAAAGCACTGCTCTCCGTCTCCGACAAGACCGGCATCGTTGAATTTGCACAAGCCCTGCACGCCCTGGGCGTGCAACTGCTGTCCACCGGTGGCACCGCCAAGCTGCTGGCCGACCAGGGTCTGCCCGTGACCGAGGTGGCCGAAGTCACCCAGTTCCCCGAAATGCTGGACGGCCGCGTCAAGACCCTGCACCCCAAGGTGCACGGTGGCCTGCTGGCGCGCCGCGATTTTCCTGAGCACATGGCGGCCCTGAAGGAACACGGCATCGAAACCATCGATCTGCTGGTGGTGAACCTCTACCCATTCGAAGCCACCGTGGCCAAGCCCGGCTGCACCCTGGCAGATGCCATCGAGAACATCGACATCGGTGGTCCCGCCATGGTGCGCTCGGCTGCGAAGAACTGGAAGGATGTGGGCGTGATCACTGCCGCCGACCAGTACGAGGCCGTGATCGCCGAACTCAAGGCCGCCGGCAAGCTGTCGGACAAGCTGCGCTTTGCCCTGTCCGTGGCCGCATTCAACCGCATCAGCCAGTACGACGGCGCCATCAGCAACTACCTGTCTTCGGTGAAGTTTGAAGACGAAAAGCTGAGCGAAGACTACGTGCCTGCCCGTGCCGAATTCCCCGGCCAGTTCAACGAGCAGTACGTCAAGGTGCAAGACCTGCGCTACGGTGAAAACAGCCACCAGCAGGCCGCCTGGTACCGTGACCTGGCCCCGGCGGCCGGTTCGCTGGCCACCGGCGTGCAGCTGCAGGGCAAGGAGCTGAGCTACAACAACATCGCCGACGCCGATGCGGCCTGGGAATGCGTCAAGAGCTTTGACGTGCCTGCTTGCGTGATCATCAAGCACGCCAACCCTTGCGGTGTGGCCATTGGTGCCAACCCCTTTGAAGCCTACTCCAAGGCCTTCCAGACCGACCCCACCAGCGCCTTCGGCGGCATCATTGCCTTCAACCGCCCCGTGGACAAGGCCGCGGCCGAAGCGGTGTCCAAGCAGTTCGTGGAAGTGCTGATGGCCCCGGACTTCACAGCCGAAGCGCTGGAGATCTTCAAGTCCAAGGTCAATGTGCGCTTGATGAAGATTGCCCTGCCAGAGAACTACGGCAGCGTGCGCAACGCACTGGAAACCAAGCGCGTGGGTTCGGGCTTGCTGCTGCAATCGGCTGACAACCACGAGTTGAAGCTGGAAGAGCTGAAGGTCGTAACCATCAAGCAGCCTACCCAAGAAGAACTGCAAGACCTGCTGTTCGCCTGGAAGGTGGCCAAGTTCGTCAAGTCCAACGCCATCGTCTTCTGCAAGAACGGCATGACCATGGGCGTGGGCGCGGGTCAGATGTCGCGCCTGGATTCGGCGCGGATTGCCTCCATCAAGGCCGAAGCGGCCAAGCTGAGCCTGCAGAACACCGTGGTGGCGTCGGATGCCTTCTTCCCCTTCCGCGACGGTCTGGACGTGGTGGTGGACGCTGGCGCGACCTGCGTGGCCCAGCCCGGTGGCTCCATGCGCGACCAGGAAGTCATCGACGCCGCCAATGAGCGCGGCGTGGCCATGGTCTTCACCGGCGTGCGCCACTTCCGCCACTGATCGCACGGAACCGCGCCGCCTGGCGCGCGTGAGGCCGCGTGGCCATCCCCTGCCGTAGCACGGCGACGGTCTTCGGGATGGGCGCTGCGGCCCATCGCCCCTCCGCGGCGGGCTGCGCGCACGGCACGGCCGGCCAAGCCCCTGCTGGAACCCAGCTTGGGCCAGGCATTGCACACTCGGCATGGTGGTTTCGGCCTCCGTGCCGTTTTTGTTTTGAGGAAAAAGGAAGCGTATCCATGCAGGACTACGACGACGAGCCGGTGCAGCGCCCCAAGTGGCTGGCCTGGGTCATCATCATTGGCATGATCCTGGTGGTGCTGGGGCTGCTGAATCTGGGCGTGCGGCTGTACATCGGCACGCCCTCGGACCAGGCCACGGCGGCCAAGACCGAGGCCGTGGCGCAGCAGCGGCCCGAGCTGGTGCAGGGCCAGCGCCTGGTGCAAGGCAGTGACTGCATGCGCTGCCACGGGGTGGACCGCAAGTTTGTGGGCCCCAGCCTGGCCGAGGTGGCGCAGCGCTACCAGGGCCGCAGCGATGCTACCGAGTACCTGGCCGGCAAGATCCGCGAGGGCAGTGTCGGCGTCTGGGGCCGCACCATCATGCCGCGCCACCCGCAGGTGACGCCAGAGCAGGCCGAGCTGATGGCGCAGTGGATCCTGGCCCTGCCCGCGCCCCAGCCCTAGGCAGGGTCCACGCAGGCCGGGGCCTGGGTGTTTGCGCCGGGCCGAACGCCCTGGCAGTGCGCGGTGGTGGGCACGTGGTGTACCGCAGCCCGCGGCCCCTGGTGGCAGAGCGGGGCAGGGACTGGCGGCCAGCCCCCGCCCCGTCCCTCGTCAGCGAAGGTGCCGATCTCGATCCCTGTTGCCATGGGGGTGATTTTTTGCGTGCAGCGATCTTTTCTTGCAGTATGCAGTGGCACTTTGAAGATGTGAAGCAGGTTTTTTGAGCGTCGGTGCACGCTAACGTGCCTGTGCCCGGGCTGCAGTGGCCGTTGCAAAAATCAAGCGCTCTACAGGGCGTAAGCGCAGGCTTTGTGCGTGGGCAAAGGGTAATCCCTAGGATTGTCGTTTTGAAACGATATGGCAGCCTGCGCCGTGCGCGGTGGTGGGCGGCCCAAAGGGTTTGCATGCAGTGGTTACGAACCAAGACCGTCGCACAGGCGCTGGCCGATGCCGACGAACCAGGGCGCCAGCTCAAGCGCACGCTGGGCACTTTTGACCTGATCATCCTGGGCATGGCGGTGGCCGTGGGCGCGGGCATCTTCTCGGTGGGCGCGCGCGCGGCGGGCACCTTCGCCGGGCCGGCGGTGATCTTCTCCTTCATCCTGGCGGCCTTCACCTGCGCGCTGGCCATCATGTGCTACGCGGAGTTCGCCTCCAACGTGCCGGTCACCGGCAGTGCCTACACCTACACCTACCTGACCCTGGGCGAGGGGCTGGCCTGGATCATTGGCTGGAACCTGCTGCTGGAGATGATTTCCGCCGCTGCCGTGATTGCCAAGTACTGGGGCATCTACCTGTCGGCGGTGTTCTCGACGGCCGGGGTGGACATCCCCCAGACCCTGCAGCTGGGCGCGCTGTCGCTGAACTGGGGGCCGTTCTTCATCGTCGCCGTGTTCACGGGCTTGTTGATTGCCGGCACCCAGGTGTCGGCGCGGGTCAACAACGTGTTCACGCTGGTGAAGATCGCCATCACCCTGTTTGTCATCGTGGTGGGCTTCACCTACATGAACCCCGACCACTTCACGCCCTTTGTGCCGCCGGCCCAGCCGCCGGTGGTGGCGCACGGGGTGACGGGCGACGCTTGGGGCCAGCCCATGCTGGCATGGCTGTTTGGTGCCGCGCCCAGCCAGTACGGCTGGCTGGGGGTGGTGTCGGGCGCTGCGCTGGTGTTCTTCGCCTTCCTGGGCTTCGACGTGGTGGCCACCTCGGCCGAGGAGGTCAAGGACCCGCAGCGCACCTTGCCGCGCGGCATCCTGGGCGGGCTGGCACTGGTGACGGTGCTCTACATCCTGGTGACGTTGGCCCTGACCGGCATGGTGCCCTACACCGAGCTGGCCAAGGCCGAGAACCCCTCGCTGGCCACGGCCTTCATCGCCGTGGGCGCGGGCTGGGCAGCGCAGGTCATCTCGGTCGGCGTGCTGATCGGCATGACCACCGTGGTCATGGTGCTGCTGATGGGCAGCTCGCGCGTGCTGCTGGCGCTGTGCCGTGACGGCCTGCTGCCGCGCAGCTGGGGCGTGACCTCCAGCACCCGCAAGACGCCGGTGCGCCTGCAGCTGGCCGTGGGGGCGGTGGTGGCGGTGCTGGCCGGCTTCACCAAGGTGGAACTGCTGGAAGAAATGATCAACATCGGCACGCTGTCGGCCTTCGTGCTGGTCAGCCTGGGCGTGCTGGTGCTGCGCCGCAAGAACCCGCAGGCGCGGGGCTACCGCGTGCCCCTGGCGCCCGCGCTGCCCGTGCTGTCGGCGCTGTTGTGCGTCTACCTGATGCTGAACCTGACCACGCTGACCTGGCTGCGCTTTGTGGGCTGGATGGCGCTGGGCGTGCTGATCTATGTGGGCTACGGCATGCGCCATTCGCGCCTGGCCCAGGCCTAGGGCTGCGCCCGCCAGCGGGGCGGCGATGCCGGACGGCCCCCTGCGGGCAGCCTGCCCTGGCGCAGGACGCCGCGCATGCCCCCTGTCTGCCGCAGCGTGCGGGCGTGGCGGTGGTGCTTGCTAAAAGTGAGCGGTTAGCGCTCGATAGATCAAAGTTTCCGTGCGAAAAGCATTTGAAAGCGTTGTTCCTTCAGCGCTAAAAGCTATGCTTTTTAAAACCCAACGTCTGGAGATGCTGGGTTTTTGGTGGGCCCTGTTTGCCTTACAGTGGCCGCCAAGGAGCGCTTTGCATGATTCCCTCTGGACCCGGCCCCGACGGCCACTCGCGTTGCAGCTGGTGCCTGGCCACCGACCGCTACATCCACTACCACGACCATGAATGGGGCTTTCCCGTGGCGGACGACCGCCGGTTGTTCGAGAAGATCAGCCTGGAAGCCTTCCAGTCCGGCCTGAGCTGGTACACCATCCTGCAAAAGCGCGACCATTTTCGTGCTGCCTTTGCGCAGTTCGACTTTCACCAGGTGGCCCGCTTCACGGAGGCCGATGTGCAGCGCCTGCTGCAGGATGCCGGCATCGTGCGCCACCGCGGCAAGATCGAAGCCGTGATCCACAACGCCGCCCGCGCCGTGGAGATGGTGGCGCAGGAGGGCTCGTTGGCCGCCTTCTTCTGGCGCTTCGCGCCCGCCACGCCCGGCCAGGGGACGGCGCTGCTGGCGCAGACGGCCGAATCCCAGGCCCTGGCCAAGGCCCTGAAGCAGCGTGGCTGGAAGTTCGTCGGCCCCACCACGGTCTACGCCTTCATGCAGTCCATGGGCATGGTCAACGACCACGCCCCCGATTGCGTGACGCGCGTGGCGGTCGAGCGGGTGAAAAAGGATTTTCAGCCACCGCGCTAAAAACAACGCCCCGCGACGCGGCAGCGTGCGGGGCGGGCGCCAGGGCGTGAAAAAACGCTTACAGCGTCTGGAACACCGCGCGGGCGGCTTCCACCGTGCGTTCGATGTCGGCCTCGGTGTGGGCACTGCTCACAAAGCCGGCCTCGTACAGCGCCGGGGCGAAGTAGTGACCGCGCGCCAGCATGCCGTGGTAGAACTTGTTGAACAGCGCGCCGTCGGTCTTCATCACCGCGTGGTAGGTGCTGGGCAGCTCGGGCAGCAGGTAGAAGCCGAACAGGCCGCCCTGCCAGTCGATGCTGAAGGGAATGCCGGCGGCGTCCGCCTCGGCCTTCAGGCCCTGCATCAGGTGGCCGGTCTTGAGGTGCAGCTCGGCATGGAAGCCGGGCTGGCTGATCAGCTCCAGCGTTTTCAGGCCACAGGCCGTGGCAATCGGGTTGCCCGACAGCGTGCCGGCCTGGTAGACCGGGCCCAGGGGCGAGAGCTTTTGCATGATCTCGCGCCGCCCGCCGAAGGCCGCCATGGGCATGCCACCGCCAATCACCTTGCCCAGCACGGTCAGGTCGGGCACAAAGCCCTCGATGTGCTGGGCGTAGAGGCTTTGCGCGCAGCCCAGGGCGACGCGGAAGCCCGTCATCACCTCGTCGTAGATCATCAGCGCGCCGTGTTCCTGCGTCAGCTCGCGGATGCGGCGGGTGAACTCGACCGAGGCGCGCACGAAGTTCATGTTGCCGGCGATCGGCTCCAGGATCACGCAGGCGACTTCGCTGCCGATCTTGGCGAAGGCTTCCTCCAGCTGGGCCACATCGTTGTACTCCAGCACGATGGTGTCCTTGACCACATCGGCTGGCACACCGGCCGACGACGAAGCGCCGAACGTGGCCAGGCCCGAGCCGGCCTTGACCAGCAGGGAGTCGGCGTGGCCGTGGTAGCAGCCGTTGAACTTGATGATCTTGTTGCGACCGGTGTAGCCGCGTGCCAGGCGCAGGGCGCTCATGCCGGCCTCGGTGCCGGAAGACACCATGCGCAGCATCTCCATGGACGGCACCAGCTCGCGGATCTTCTCGGCCAGCACCACTTCGCGTTCGGTCGGCGCGCCAAAGCTGAAGCCTTCCAGCACGGCCGCCTGCACGGTGGCGACCACCTCGGGGTGGCCGTGGCCCAGGATCATTGGGCCCCAACTGCCGATGTAGTCGACGAACTGCTGGTCGTTGGTGTCCCAGAAGTAGGCGCCTTGCGCACGCTGCACAAAGCGCGGCGTGCCGCCCACGGCATTGAAGGCACGCACCGGGGAGTTCACGCCACCAGGGATGATGGTCTTGGCGCGCTCGAACAGGGGAAGATTCAGATCAGTGTTTGGTGTCATGGGGATGCATCTCGAAGCCTTCCAGCGGCGGCGGTTCGTCGTCCGCAGGTGGGGCGTCAGTCGGGGGGTGCGCGCTATCTTCGTCGCTTTCGGCGGCTTCGGCAGCGTCATCGGGCTGCGCCCAAAACATACGGTCGGGTATCAGTTGACCCATGCCTGGGCGAAAGCCGCTGCCCAGGCTGTGGTCCAGGTATTCCAGTGCGTCCTGCGCTGCCGCGCCCAGGTCGTTGCCCGCGGCCAGCAGCGCCGTCAGCGCCGCCGACAGCGTGTCGCCCGCCCCGTGGAAGCTGCCGTCGAACATCTCGAACTTGCTGCTGCCAATCACGGTCTCGGTCGAGGCCAGCACGTTGTCGATGTACTGGTCGGGCAGGGGGATGCCGGTGACCAGCACGAAGGGCACGTCCAGGGCCTCGGCGGCCTTGGCGATGTCGCGAGCGCTGGGCGGACGGCTTTGCGACCAGTCCGGTAGCAGCCAGCGGCTGAGCGTGCCGTGGTTGCCAACCAACACCGAGGTTTGAGGCATGACAAGAGCCTGAAAGGCATCCAGGTACTCTTCCAGGCCATCGCCCTGCCACCAGGACAGGTCGGGCATGTAGCTGACGATGGGAATGTCCGGGTAGTCGCTGGCCAGCTCGGCAATCGCCGCCAGGTTGGCGGGGCTGCCGGCAAAGCCGACCTTGATGGCCCGCACGGGAATGTCTTCCAGCACGGCGCGCGCCTGGTCGCTGACGGTTTCATCGTCGATGGCCGAGTGCGAGAACACGTGGCTGGTGTCGCGCACGACAACGCCCGTCACCACGGCCACCGGATGGCCGCCCACAGAGGCGATGGTGGTGATGTCGGCCGTCAGACCGCCGGCTCCGCTGGGGTCGCAGGCGTTGAAACTCATCACGCACATTGGCTGTGCCAGGGCAGCTTCGGAATCTTCGGGGGTGTTTGGTGCAGTTGGAACTGCGGGGGGCTGAAAGGCCATGCGTTGTCCCAATGGCCGCCTGTCTGTCAAGAGGGTGCGGCAGGCGGCTATATACAATCGTTGCATTCTATTGGATGCGACTTTAAGCTGTGGCCGACCCTAAAACTTGGATGTGTTTGATTTGCGGATGGATGTACGACGAGTCGGTGGGCGACCCCGAACATGGCATTCCGGCCGGAACGCGCTGGGAAGATGTTCCCGATGACTGGACCTGCCCTGAATGCGCGGTGGGCAAATCAGACTTTGAGATGGTCGAAATTTGAGAGGCAGGCAGGTAGCGTGTGGCCCTGCTGGGGAGTTCCACTAACTCAAGGGGTGCCAATTGAGTGCAGCAAACGCATCGTTCAAGGTGCTGGTTGTCGATGACAGCAATACGATCCGCCGCAGTGCCGAGATCTTCCTCAAGCAAGGGGGGCACGAGGTGCTCCTGGCTGAGGATGGCTTCGATGCGCTGGCCAAGGTCAACGACTTTCAGCCGCAGCTGATTTTTTGCGACATCCTGATGCCCAAGCTGGATGGCTACCAGACCTGCGCCATCATCAAGCGCAACGCCCATTTTTCGGACACGCCGATCGTCATGCTGTCTTCCAAGGACGGCGTCTTCGACAAGGCCCGCGGCAGGATGGTGGGGTGCCAGGAATACCTCACCAAGCCGTTCTCCAAGGATCAGTTGCTGCAGGCTGTGCAACAGTTCGGACGCACCGCCTGACTCGGTCCCCTGAAAAATACAACGAGAGGAGAGGCATATGCCTATCGAGAAGGTGTTGGTCGTGGATGACTCCAAGACGGAGCTCATGTTCTTGACGGACCTGCTGCAAAAGCAGGGCTATAGCGTGCGCACGGCGGAGAATGCGCAGGAGGCGATCCAGCGGCTGGGCGAGGAAAAGCCGGACCTGATCCTGATGGACGTGGTCATGCCCGGGCAAAATGGTTTCCAGCTCACGCGCTCGATCGCCCGCGACACCAAGTACGCCGATGTGCCCATCATCATGTGCACCAGCAAGAACCAGGAGACCGACAAGGTCTGGGGCTTGCGCCAGGGCGCGCGTGACTACATCACCAAGCCCGTGAACCCTGCGGAACTGCAGGCCAAGATTGCAGCCCTGAACAACGCGTGAGGCGGTGACCTATGGCCAACCGACAAGCGCTGCGCGATCTTCAAACGCGCCTGGCTGAGCGCTTGCAGGCGGCGCGCAGCAACACGTCCCGCAGCGCCCGCTGGCTCGCCATCCAGGCCGGTGGACGCAATTATTTGCTGCCGCTGGAGCAGGCCGGGGAGATCTTCCCCTGGTCGGGCGTGCTGCGTGTGCCATACACCCTGCCCTGGTTCTGGGGGGTGGCCAACCTGCGCGGCACCCTGGCCGGGGTGGTCGATCTGTGTGCCTTTCTGGAGCACCCGGTGGAACGTACCGAGCAGTCCCTGCACGAAGTCAGCCTGCTGGCGGTCAATCCCACCCTGCAGGTGAATGCCGCCCTGGTGGTGGACCGCTTGATGGGCCTGCGTGGCGTGGAGGACTTTATCTCCGAGGGTGTTGAGGTGCCGCAGGGCGCAGGCCCCTTGGCTGCGGGTATGGTGGGTGCGAGCTATGCCGACAGCGCCGGGGCCGTGTGGCAGGTACTGCAGTTGCACCACCTGGTCCAGACCCCGGAATTCTTGAGCATACGCATCTGATCCATTGATTCTTCGAGGACGAGCATGTCTTTTATCCAGCAGGTCGGGAGTATTTTTCGTCGCAGGTCCGGCGAAAAGAATGAGGCGGTGGCAGCGGCAGCGACGGAGGATTCCAGCCAGCACACGCTGACGGCAGATACCCTGCAGAGTGTCCAGGACACGGACCTGATGGATGACTTGACGCTGGAGCAGGGCAGCATCGAGCTGCCCTTGCTAGGCCCGGCACCTGCCGCCACGCACCAGCGCCGCCTGCTGACCATGCTGGCGCTCGGGGTGTTGCTGCTGGCCCTGGTGGCCGGCTGGGTGCTGCAGCAGGCCGACCGCTCCGCCAAGCAGCTGGCCGCCACGGGGCAGTCGCTGATGCAGTCGCAGCGTTTGGCCAAATCGGTGACGCAGGCCTTGCTGGGCAAGGAGAGCGCGTTTGTGGAGCTGCAGGACAGTGCCAGCGTGCTGGGGCGCAATGTGCGTGCCTTGACACAGGGCGATGCCGAACTGGGCGTGCAAAGCGTGGATGCCGCGTTCGAGCAGGACCTGGGGTCCGTCAGCGCCTTGGCCCAGCGTGCGGAAAAGAATGCGCAGGCGGTGCTGGCGCAAAAAGCCGTGCTGATCCAGGCCGGGGATGCCCTGCGTTCGATCAACCGCCAGTCCTCCACGCTGCTCGAGCTGGCGGAAGCGGTGGCCAACAGCAAGCTGCAGCTCGGCGCCTCGGCCACCGAGATTGCCGCATCCAGCCAGTTGCTGATGCTGACCCAGCGGATCGGCAAATCGGCCAACGAATTCCAGACGGTCGATGGCGTGAGCCCCGAGGCCGTGTTTTTGCTGGGACGCGACTTGAACTCGTTCAAGGAGCTGGCCGAAGGGCTGTTGCAAGGCAACGCTGAGCTGCGCCTGTCGCCGGCGCGCGATGGGCAGGTGCGCGAACAGCTCAAGGCCATGCTGCAGGAGTATGAGCAGACACGAACCCAGGCGACCTCGATCCTGACCAATCTGCAAGGCCTGGTGGCTGCCCGCGAGGCGCAGAATTCCATCATTGGCGACAGCGAGCCGCTGCGCTCGCAGCTGGAAAACCTGCAGAACAAGCTGTCGGAGCAGGCGGGTATCTCCGCCGGCCAGATGGCCCTGCTGGTGCTGTTGGGCCTGTTCGTGCTGGTGTGCGGTGTGGGCATTTCCCGCGTGCAACTGCTGGACAGCCGCCAACGCCAGGAGCTGGCCGAGCAGCAGCAACGCGATGCACGGCGCCAGGAGCAGGAGGCCAAGCGCGTCAATGACGCCAACCAGGCCGCCATCTTGCGCTTGATGAACGAGCTGCAGAACGTGGCGGAAGGGGATCTGACGCAGGAAGCCACGGTGACCGAGGACATCACCGGTGCGATTGCCGACTCGGTGAACTACACGGTGGAAGAGCTGCGACTGCTGGTGGGCAGCGTGCAGAACACGGCGACCCGCGTGGCCCAGACCACGGCCCAGGTGGACAGCACCTCGTCGGAGCTGCTGGCGACCTCGGCCGAGCAGCTGCGTGAGATTCGTGAAACCGGGCAGTCGATTCTGGACATGGCCTCCCGCATCACGACGGTGTCGGGCCAGGCCCAGGAGTCTGCCACGGTGGCGCGCCAGTCGCTGCTGGCGGCCGAGCAGGGGCAGCAGGCGGTGCAGAACACGATTGGCGGTATGAATGCCATCCGCGACCAGATTCAGGAAACCTCCAAGCGCATCAAGCGCCTCGGCGAATCCTCGCAGGAGATCGGTGAAATCACCGAGCTGATCTCGGACATTACCGAACAGACCAACGTGCTGGCCTTGAACGCCGCCATCCAGGCTGCTTCGGCAGGGGAGGCCGGGCGCGGCTTCTCCGTGGTGGCAGAAGAAGTGCAGCGCCTGGCAGAACGCTCTGCGGATGCGACGCGGCAGATTTCGGTGCTGGTGAAAACGATTCAGACGGACACCCAGGATGCGGTGGCGGCGATGGAGCGGTCGACCCAGGGTGTGGTCGAAGGCGCGCGTCTGTCAGACTCTGCGGGCACGGCCTTGTCGGAGATTGACAGCGTGTCACGCCGTCTGGCCGAGCTGATCGAGCAGATTGCGCACACCACCCAGAGCGAGGCCGAGCTGGCCAACGATGTGGCTGGCAACATCCAGCACATTTTTGCGGTGACCGAGCAGACCGGCGAAAGTACGCGCACCACCGCCCAGCAGGTGCGTGACTTGGCGCACATGGCCGAGGAGCTGCGCCAGTCGGTGGCTCGATTCAAGATTGACTGACGTGCAGCGCGACGGATGGGGCGCGGCGCACAGGATTGCGGCTGGGAGAAGCCAAGGATGAACCATGTCACCAACTGAAGCCACCGCACCGATCGGGCATGTTTCCCAGAGCGACCGGGATCTCGGACCGCTGGCCTGGGTGCTTGACGAACTGCGCAAGTCGATGGACGCCGCCGTCAAGGCGACGCGTCGTTTTGTGCGCGAGGCCGAAGAGGCCCGCGATTCGGACCTGGCGGCGCTGGACAGCAGTCCCTTGCGCATGGCCAAGCAGCAGTTGCACCAGTCCAGCGGTGCCCTGGACATGGTGGGCATGCCCCAGGCTGCGCTGTTGCTGCGGGCCATGGAAACGGCGATGCAGCACTATGTGCAGCAACCCGCGGATTGCACCGAGGCCGTGGCCTTGACCCTGGAAAAAGCCAGCTTTGCCTTGCTGGAGTTCCTGGAGTCGGTGCTGGCCGGCAAGCCGGTCTCTGCCGTGGCGCTGTTCCCGCAGTACCGCGACGTGCAGGCCTTGTTCGGCAACCACACCAAGGTGCACCCGGCCGACCTGTGGCCGGTGGAACGCCGACTGCGCGACCCGGCGCTGCCGTACGAGGTGTCGCCGCTGGGCTATGGCCCCGAGCCCCGCAAGGTGCTGGATACGTCGGTCTTGCAGATCGTCAAGGGCAGTGAGGTGGCCCCTGCTGGCGAGCGCATGCGGGAAATCTGCCTGGGTTTTGCCCAGGCCCAGACCGATGTGCAGATGCGCATCTTCTGGAAGGTGGCCGCGGCGTTTTTCGATGCGATGGCGCACGGCCTGCTCAAGCCCGACATCTACACCAAACGCGTGGCCTCGCGGCTGTTGACGGTGAGTGCGGCCCTGGCCAAAAGCGATCCCGTCGCACCCGAGCGGCTGCTGCAGGACATGCTGTTCTTCTGTGCCCAGGCGGCGCAGGAAGGGCACCCCGGGCAGGCCGTGGCCGTGGTCTGGCGTGCGGTGCACGAGGCCTTCGATCTGCAGCGCCATGCGGTCGTCAATTACGAACAGCCGCGGTTTGGCCGTTTCGATCCCCACCTGCTGGCCCAGGCGCGCAAGCGGATTGCGACGGCCACCGAAGTCTGGTCGGCCCTGGCCGGGGGGGATGTCCAGAAATGCAAGCCTGCCGTGGACCAATTCACCCTGGTCTGCGATTCCTTGGTCAAGCTGCATCCGGGCAGCCTGCCCCTGGCCAGGGCCTTGATGCAGGTGGTGCACAGCGTGGCCACCCAGGCCCAGTCGCCGTCGCCAGAAGTGGCGATGGAGGTGGCCACGGCCGTGCTGTACCTGCAGGCGGCCTTCGCCTCGCTGGACATGGCCGACGATGCGATGGCTTCGCATGCCGACACTTTGGCGGGCCGTCTGCTGCAGGTGCTGGCCGGGCAACCGGCCCAGCCGCTGGAGCCCTGGATGGAGCAGCTGTACCGCCAGGTCAGCGACCAGCAGACCATGGGCAGCGTGGTGGGCGAATTGCGCGGCACCCTGGCCGATGCCGAAAAACTGCTGGACCAGTATTTCCGCAACCCTGCCGATACGGCGGTGCTGGCACCCGTGGCGGCGCATTTGTCGCAGATGCGTGGCGTGCTGTCGGTCCTGGGGCTGGACCAGGCCTCGCAGGCCATGGTGCGCATGCGCCAGAACGTGGAGCGCCTGCAGACCGAGCAGGTGCCGGAGGACGAACAGCACCGCCTGTTTAACAAAATGGGCAACAGCCTGGGCGCCTTGGGCTTTCTGATCGACATGCTCAGCTACCAGCGCAACTTGGCGCGCAAGCTCTACGAGTTCGATGAGCAAGAGGGCGAGCTGAAGCTGCTGATGGGGCGCGTGCGCCACCGTGCCAGCGATGGCGAGGGGCCGGCATCCCGGGAGGCCATGCAGGCCCGCGAGCCACAGAGTCCACCCCCTGTGGAGCTTGTCGCGCCGGAGGTCCCAGTCACTCCCGAGGCGGTGCCTGCCGCCGCCACAGAGGCCGTGTCGCAGCCATCCGCAGACCTTGCGCCGGCATCCAAGGCCGCAATCACGCCGCCTGTGGCGGACACCCAGGCCGTGGCTGCCCCTGTCCCCACACCCGTGTTGCAGGTGGAGCCGGAAGATACGGACGGCGAACTGCTGGGCATCTTCCTGGAAGAGGCCCGGGAGGTGGTGTCCAACGGCCGTGCAGCCTTGCAGGCCCTGGCCGAGGAGCCTGCCAACCTGAGCGAGCAAACCGTGCTGCGCCGGGCTTTCCATACGCTCAAGGGCAGCTCGCGCATGGTGGGGCTCGACGATTTCGGGCAGGCTGGATGGGCCATGGAGCAGATGCTCAACGCCTGGCTGGCTGAGCAGAAGGCCATGCCCGAGCCCATGCGGCAACTGTCCGGGCAGGCGCTGGATGCCTTCGAGGCCTGGGTCGGAGCGATCGAAGCCCAGGCGGACCAGCACTGGCAGTCCGCACCGTTTCGCGCCAGTGCCGATGCCATGCGCCTGGACGCCCGTTTCATTCCGCTGGACAGGCAGGCGGTGCAGGGCGCGGCAGCCACGGAGGTGGCACCGCCGGTGGCCGAGGTCGATGCGGCACAGTGGTCGACAGCGCAGGCCTTGGACCTCGAGGACCTGACGGCCAGTGCGCCAGCGTTGATCGAGGCTGCCGAGGCAGCGCCACCGGCTGCGTTCGACAGCCTGGACGTGGCAGCACTGTCGGGCGACGTGCCCGTGACGGCAGAAGCTGCTGCGCCGCTGGCGCCGGAGGCCGTGACCGAGGCATGGGCGGAGGAACCAGTCGCGGCGCTGCCCGCGCTGGAGGAGCCCGAGGCCCGTGCGATGGAGGTGCCGCAGGCCGAGGAAATCAGTTTTGACGAGTTCGATGCGCTGTTGCACGAGGCGGGCGACGGCATCTCTGCGCCCATCTTGCCGGTTGCGCCATCGCGTGAAGAGGTGGTGGAGCGGCCCGCGCCGTCCGAGGTGGCGGAGTCTGTGGAGGCGACCGCCGAAGCCGGGATGCTGGAGGATGTGGCCGCCACTGCCGAGCTCGATCCCGAGTCCGAGTCCGAGCTCATCTTGTCCGGGGTGGACGAGGTGCCCTTTGCTCCCGCGGCCATCCCCGCAGCCGATGCAGCGCCGGCGGAGCCGCCTGCCGCGCAGGTCAAGCAGATCGGGGATCTGTCGGTGCCTCTGCCCCTGTTCAACGTGTATCTGAGCGAGGCCGAGGGCTGGTCCTACCGTTTGCTGGATGCACTGACTGCCTGGCAGGAGAACCTGGAGGAAGCCCAGCCCGATTCCGTGATCGCGTGGGCCCACTCGCTGGCTGGCAGCTCGGCCACCGTCGGCTTCCAGGCACTGTCGGGCCTGGCACGCAAGCTGGAAGCCGCGCTGCAGCACGTGGAGCCCCAGGCCTGCGGTGTGGCCGAGCAGGTCCAGGTGTTTGTGCAGGCAGCGGAGGAAATCCGTGGTTTGCTGCACCAGTTTGCGGCCGGCTTCCTGCGCACGGCTTCGGCCGAGGTGCAGCAGCGTTTGCAGGACGTGCTGCAAGCCAATCTGGAGCTGGCGCCCGCACCGGTCGCGGCGCAAGCACCGGCCGAGGTGGACGAACCCCTGCCGCAGGCTGCCGCCGTGGCACAGGAGCGCAGTGCGCCGCTGGTGCCGCCATCCGATGCCGCGATGCCCCAGGCTGTGGTGGACGGCGACGATGACATCGATGCGTTCGATGTCATTGATCCGGACCTGTTCCCGATCTTTGAAGAGGAAGCGGTGGAACTGCTGCCCGTGTTGGGCGCCGCGATGCGGGAATGGGCAGGGCATCCGACGCGGCTTGAAGCCCGCAGCACCTTGCTGCGCGCCTTGCACACCCTCAAGGGCAGCGCCCGGCTGGCCGGTGCCTTGCGCCTGGGCGAAATGGCCCATCGCCTGGAGTCGGCGCTGGAGGCGCTGGATGTCGACACGGTCACCACCGAGCAGATCGAGCCGCTGTTCGGGCGCCTGGACAGCATGGAAGCCAGCTTCGGCCTGTTGCGCGCGGTGGGCGAGCAAGCCCCCGAAACCCCGGTCCGCATCGAACCGGTGGCCAGCAGCCTGGAGGGGGCACTGCCCGACGATGCCGTGCCGCCAGCCACGGCGGCGCAGCCCCAGGTGGCGAATGTGGTGGATGCCGCCCCCGCCCCGGCGGCCGTGGCACAGCCTGTGGCCGTGGCCCCAGAAGCGCCGCCACCAGCGCTGGCCGGTGGCGTGCGCCAGGGCGTGCAGCAGACCGTGCGCGTGCGCGCGCAGCTGCTGGACCGCCTGATCAACGAGGCTGGCGAGGTGATGATTGCCCGCTCGCGCCTGGATGAGCGGGTGGGCAGCATCAAGCATTCGCTCAACGACCTGACCCACAACCTCGAGCGTCTGCGCCACCAGCTGCGCGACATCGAGGTGCAGGCCGAATCCCAGATGCAGTCGCGCATGCAGCTGTCCAAGGAGGCGGGCGCGGACTTCGATCCGCTGGAATTTGACCGCTTCACCCGGGTGCAGGAGCTGACCCGCATGATGGCCGAGTCGGTCAACGACGTGGCCACGGTGCAACGCAACCTGCTGCGCGATGTGGCGGGGGCGGAAGACGATCTGGTGGCCCAGGGCCGCCAGGCGCGCGAGCTGCAGCGCGACCTGCTGCGCACGCGCATGGTGGAGTTCGATGCGATCTCGGAGCGCCTGTACGCTGTGGTGCGCATGACAGCCAAGGAAACCGGCAAGCAGGTGAAGCTGGGCCTGTCCGGCGGCACCATCGAGATGGACCGCGGCGTGCTGGAGCGCATGGTGCCAGCTTTCGAGCACCTGCTGCGCAACTGCGTGGACCATGGCATCGAGACCCCCGAGGAGCGCGTGGCCGCGGGCAAGCCGGCCACCGGCAGCATCCAGGTCCAGGTGCAGCAGGAAGGCAACGACGTGGCCGTCCGCGTCAGCGACGACGGCGCCGGCCTGAACGTGGCGCGCATCCGCGACAAGGCGCTGGAGCGTGGCCTGATCACGGCCGAGGAAACGGTGGATGCCGCCCGCGCGGCGCAGTTGGTGTTCATGCCGGGCTTCACCACGGCCGAGCAGCTGACCGGTGTGTCCGGTCGCGGCATCGGCATGGACGTGGTGCGCTCGGAAGTCCAGGCCCTGGGGGGGCGCATCGAGACCGTGACCCAGGACGGGCAGGGCTCGTCCTTCCGCCTGGTGCTGCCGCTGACCACGGCCGTGACGCAGGTGGTGATGCTGCGCGCGGGCGAGTTCTCGGTGGGCGTGCCCGCCAGCCTGGTCGAGGTGGTGCGCCGCGTCAGCCTGGCGGACCTGGAGGCGGCCTACCGCACCGGCGAGCTGGTCGATGGCGAGGATCGCGTGCCCTTCTTCTGGGCCGGTGCGGTGTGGAGCCAGTCGCCGCGCAGCCTGGAAGTCGGCGCCGGCAAGACGCGCCCCGTGGTCATCTGCCGCAGCGCCTCGCAGCGCATTGCGCTGCACGTGGACGAAGTGCTGGGCCACCAGGAAGTGGTGGTCAAGCACCTGGGGGCGCAGATGTCGCGCCTGCCGGGGCTGACCGGCATGTCGGTGCTGGCTTCCGGGGCGGTGGTGCTGATCTACAACCCGGTGGCGCTGACGGCCGTGTATGGCACGCAGATTCGCCAGCTGGGTGCGGGCCTGCCGGCCTTGCTGGACGCGCAGGCGGCCCAGCAGCTGCAGCACGCGATGGCGCCGCAGGTGCCGCTGTCCGGGATGCAGGCCGCCAGCCAGGTGCCCCTGGTGATGGTGGTGGACGATTCCATCACCGTGCGCCGTGTCTCGCAGCGCCTGCTGCAGCGCGAGGGCTACCGGGTGGTCACGGCGGCTGATGGCCTGCAGGCGCTGGAGCAGCTGCAGGAGGAGCTGCCCTGCGTGGTGCTGTCGGACATCGAGATGCCGCGCATGGACGGGTTCGACCTGCTGCGCAACATCCGCGCGCAGGCGCGGCTGCAGCACCTGCCCATCATCATGATCACCTCGCGCATGGCGCAAAAGCACCGCGATCTGGCCATGGAGCTGGGGGCCAACCACTACCTGGGCAAGCCGTATTCGGACGAGGAGCTGATGGGCCTGGTGCACCACTATGCCGTCGGCAAGCCGCTGCCGCTGGCGGCGGAATCCGCCGGTGCCGAGGCGGTCGATGGCTGATACGCGTGTGCTTCGATAAAAAGAGCTGCAAGAGCCTGTTTCTCAAGGGTTTGGCATATGAAAGTATGTGAACTCCTTGTGGATTCAGTGCAGGCAGCTCTTTTTTCTGAAAAAACCTGGTGCTGCAGCACCCGGCCCAAGGACATCGTGCGCGCCCCGGGCAGGTCGGTGGTTCGCCGCTAAAATGCCGGCTTATGCCCGCTGAATCTGCGCCTATCAATCTGACGCACCACTTCCTGATCGCCATGCCCGGTCTGGAAGATGAGTCGTTTTCTCGCAGCGTGGTGTATTTGTGTGAGCACAACGAGCGCGGTGCGCTCGGGCTGATCATCAACAAGCCCTCCACGCTGAGCCTGCAATCCCTGCTCAACAAGATCGACCTGCCCCTGGGGCGCGAGGACCTGCGCGAAGACCTGGTCTTCAAGGGCGGTCCGGTGCAGACCGACCGCGGCTTCGTGCTGCACGACCCCATCCTGATCGAGGGCGCCGAGGCCGATGAATCCGCCTACGCGTCCACCCTGGCCATTCCCGGCGGCCTGGAGATGACCACCTCCAAGGACGTGCTGGAGGCGATCGCCAACGGCGCCGGCCCGCGCCGCGTGCTGGTCACGCTGGGCTACGCCTCCTGGGGCGAAGGCCAGCTGGAGTCCGAGCTGGGCGAGAACGCCTGGCTGACCGTGGACGCCGACCCCCAGGTCATCTTCGACACCCCCGCCGAAGACCGCTACAACAAGGCCCTGGGCCTGCTGGGGCTGCAGCCCTGGATGCTGTCGCCCGAAGCAGGACACGCATGAACCCCGAGACTTCTTCCCCACGGCCCAGCAACGCTGCTGTACAGGCCGTGGATTTTCCTGCGCACATCCAGCAGTTCCTGGCTTTCGACTTTGGCACCAAGCGCACCGGGGCGGCCTCGGGCAACCGCGTGTTCGGCGGTGCCAGTCCCCTGCCCACCATCAAGGCCGAGGGCGCGGATGCGCGCTTTGCGGCGATCGAGCAACTGATCCGGGAATGGCAGCCCCAGGCCCTGGTGATTGGCGTGCCCTACCACCCGGACGGTGCGCCGCACGAGAACACGGCCCGGGCGCTGAAGTTCGGGCGCCAGCTGCGCGGCCGCTTCCGCCTGCCGGTGTATGAAGTGGATGAGCGCTACAGCACCACCGAGGCCCTGGCCAGTGGTGCCAAGGATGCCGATGCCGCGTCGGCCTGCATCATCCTGGAGCAATTTTTGAGGAGTCTTCCATGAGTCTTTCCGCTGGTTCTTTGGTCCTGGACGCCGAAGCCCTGTACCGTGAACTGCTGCGTGGCGTGCGCAGCCTGATGGGCCCGAACACCCAGCTGGCCGGCGTGGCCTCCGGCGGCGCCTGGCTGGTCGAGCGCCTGCACAAGGACCTGGGGTTGGCTGGCAAGCCGGGCGTGCTGTCCTCGGCCCTGCACCGCGACGACTTCGCCCAGCGCGGCATGGCGCAGAGCGTGCAGACCCAGCTGGACTTCGACGTGAACGGCGCCGACATCCTGGTGCTGGACGATGTGCTCTACACCGGCCGCACGGTGCGCGCCATCCTCAACGAGCTGTACGACTATGGCCGCCCCGGTTGCGTGCGCCTGGCCGTGCTGGTGGACCGCGGCGGCCGTGAGCTGCCTGTGGCCGCCGAATTTGCCGCCGCGCGTGTGGCGCTGCCCGCCAGCCAGTCGCTGGCGCTGGCGCGCACAGAAGACGGCACCTTCCAATTTGAAGTCAAAGAGGCATAACGTGCTGTACAAGCGCAACCCCCAACTGAACAAGAACGGCGAGCTGATCCACCTGCTGTCCACCGAAGGGCTGTCCAAGGACATCCTGACCCACATCCTGGACACGGCCAGCAACTTCGTCAGCGTCAACGACCGCGAAGTCAAGAAAGTGCCGCTGCTGCGCGGCAAGAGCGTGTTCAACCTGTTCTTCGAGAACAGCACGCGCACCCGCACCACGTTTGAAATTGCCGCCAAGCGCCTGTCGGCCGACGTGTTCAACCTGGACATCGCGCGCAGCTCGGCCAGCAAGGGCGAGACGCTGCTGGACACCATCGACAACCTGAGCGCCATGGCCGCCGACATCTTTGTGGTGCGCCACAGTGAGTCGGGCGCGCCGTACCTGATCGCCCAGCACGTGGCCCCCCACGTGCACGTGGTCAATGCCGGTGACGGTCGCCACGCACACCCCACGCAGGGTTTGCTGGACATGTACACCATCCGTCACTACAAAAAAGATTTCTCCAACCTGCGCGTGGCGATTGTGGGCGACGTGCTGCACTCGCGCGTGGCGCGCTCGGACATCCATGCGCTGACCACGCTGGGCGCGGCCGAAGTGCGCGTGGTGGGCCCCCGCACCCTGGTGCCTGCCGATCTGGCCAGCATGGGCGTGCGCGTGTTCCACAACCTGGAAGAGGGCATCAAGGACTGCGACGTCATCATCATGCTGCGCCTGCAGAACGAGCGCATGAGCGGTGCCCTGCTGCCGTCCAGTCAGGAGTATTTCAAGAGCTTCGGCCTGACCGAAAAGCGCCTGCAGCTGGCCAAGCCCGATGCCATCGTCATGCACCCCGGCCCCATCAACCGCGGTGTGGAGATCGACTCCGCCGTGGTCGACGGCCCGCAGGCCGTGATCCTGTCGCAGGTGACCTTCGGCATCGCAGTGCGCATGGCGGTGATGTCCATCGTGGCGGGGAATGAAGCTTAAGCACCCCCTGAGCCGCTGCACGGCTTCCCCCTCTCTGCGCTGCGCGCGAGGGGGACGGCACCTTCGCGTCGGGGAGGCCCTAGCTCGGTGCCCCTGCGAAAGTGGGCCAGGCCAGCCGTGGCTGTGCGCTGGGTGGGGCGGGTGAAGATGTTTTTGATAGCTGCTAGCGCTTGCTGGGTAAGGGCTAGTGGCCAATTGGGTGATTAACCATGAAAATCTTGATTCAAAACGGCCGCGTGATCGATCCGGCCCGTGGTTTTGACCAGGTCTGTGATGTGGCGCTGGCCACCGGCCGGGTGGTGGCCATCGGCCAGGCGCCCGCCGGGTTTGAGGCGGACCGTGTGATCGACGCCAGCGGCCAGTGGGTGCTGCCCGGTCTGGTGGACCTGGCCGTGCGCCTGCGCGAGCCGGGGCATGAGCACGAAGGCATGCTGGCCTCCGAAATGGCCGCCAGCGTGGCCGGTGGTGTGACCAGCCTGGTGTGCCTGCCCGACACCGACCCGGTGCTGGACGAGCAGGGCCTGGTGGAAATGCTCAAGCTGCGCGCCAAGAAGCTGCACCAGTCGCGCCTGTTCCCCATGGGGGCGCTGACCAAGGGTCTGGAAGGCGCGGTGCTGACCGAGATGGCCGAGCTGACCGAGTCCGGCTGCGTGGCCTTCGGCCAGGCGGACACGCCGCTGTCCAGCATCACCACGCTGAGCCGCGCGCTGGCCTATGCCAACACCTTCGGCTATGCCGTGTGGCTGCGTCCCCAGGACAAGGACCTGGGCAAGGGCGTGGCGGCCAGCGGGGCCCTGGCCACGCGCATGGGCCTGTCCGGTGTGCCGGTGGCGGCCGAGACAATTGCGCTGCACACCATCTTTGAGCTGATCCGTGGCTCGCAGACCCGCGTGCACCTGTGCCGACTGTCCAGCGCCGCTGGCGTGGAGCTGGTGCGCAAGGCCAAGGCCGAGGGCCTGAATGTGACGGCCGACGTGTCCATCAACTCGCTGCACCTGACCGAAAACGACCTCGGCTACTTCGACAGCAGCGCCCGCCTGGTGCCGGTGCTGCGCCAGCAGCGCGACCGCGAGGCACTGAGCGCGGCCCTGGCCGACGGCACCATCGACGCCCTGGTTTCCGACCACTGCCCGGTGGACGATGACGCCAAGGTGCTGCCCTTTGCCGAGGCCGAGGCCGGCGCCACCGGCGTGGAGCTGCTGCTGTCGCTGGCCGTCAAGTGGTCGCAGGACCAGAACGTCCCCCTGACCCGCGCGCTGGAGGTGGTGACCGCTGCCCCCGCCCGCGTGCTGGGTCAGGCGCTGGGAACGCTGCAGGCCAGCCTGGGTCAGTTGGTGGAAGGTGGAGTGGCCGACCTGTGCGTCGTGCAACCCCAGGCCGCCTGGACCGTGGGACCCGAGGCGCTGGTCAGCCAGGGCAAGAGCACGCCCTTCCAGGGCTACGAGCTGCCCGCCCGCGTGCAATGCACCGTGGTGGCGGGCCACGTCGCTTTCGAGCGCGGCTGAGCCCAGGGCAGGGCGACCACCGGTGCGGGAAAGGTGACTGTATTTAACTTGTGAAGGAGGGCGGCCCGGATGGCTGGAACTTGGCGTGCGATCGGACGATTCACTCGGATGCTGCGGCACACCCTGCAGGGGCTGCGCCTGGCGCGCAACGGTTTCCACGATCTGGATGCGGCCAGCCAGCATCGCGCGGTCGAGCGCTGGGCCCGCGGCTTCCTGACCGAGGCCGGCGTGGCCCTGCAGGTCCAGGGCAGCCCCGTGGCCCAGGGCCCGGTGCTGCTGGTCGCCAACCACCAGTCCTGGCTGGACATTCCCACCCTGCACGCGGCGCGCCACTGCCGCTTTGTCTCCAAGGCCGAGATCGCCCGCTGGCCCCTGGTGGGAGCGCTGGCGCAGGCGGCCGGCACCCTGTTCGTGCAGCGCAGCGTGCGCCGGGACACCCAGCGCACCGTCCAGGCCATGGTCGAGGCCCTGCGCCACGGTGACGTCCTCACCGTCTTCCCCGAGGGCACGGTGGGCAATGGCCGTGACCTGTTGCCTTTTCACGGCAACATGCTGCAAGCGGCCATCGATGCCGACGTGCCGGTTCAGCCCGTGGCCATGACCTTTGTCGATGCCCGCACTGGCCAGGCATCGTATGTGCCCTGCGAGGCCACCCCCGACGAAGCCATGCTGCGCAGCCTGTGGCGCACGATTGCTACCGAGCACCTGGTGGCCGTGGTGCGCTACGGCGCGCCAGAGAAGGCCGAAGGTCGGGATCGCCGCACCTGGGCGCGCGACCTGCAGCAGCGCATCGAGTCGCTGCGCCGCAACCAGGAAGCACCGCACACACCCCAGCCGCAGACCGCGCCCGTCCCGCCCGTGGTGGCCGACCTGGCGCAATAGGCATTTACCGCAGCATGGCATCGTGGCCGCCGCGCTGCCGGTTTTGCACAATGGGGGCATCTTGCCCCGCTGACCAGGAGTGTGCACATGGCCCCTTCTTCCATGACCGTGGACGTTGCCGTCATCGGCGCCGGTACGGCAGGCATGAACGCGTACAGCACGCTGCGCCGGGCCGGCGCCCGGGCGGTGCTGATCGACCAGGGGCCGCTGGGCACCACCTGCGCGCGTGTGGGCTGCATGCCCTCCAAGGCCGTGCTGCACGCCGCCCAGCGCTGGGACGGTTTGCGCCAGCTGATGCCGGCCGGCATGCCGCAGGCGCAATGGCGGGCGGCCCTGCCCAAGGGGTATGCCACGCCGCAGCAGCTGTGGCAGGAGGCCCTGCAGATCCGCGACCAGTTGGTGCAAGGCAATGTGCGCCAGCTGCATGCCCTGGCTGACAGCGATCTGCTGCAGACCGGGGCACGCTTTGCGGCCCCCGACCTGCTGGAGCTGGGCGACGGCCGCCGCGTGCAGGCGCGTGCCTTTGTGGTGGCGACCGGCTCCGAAGCCCGCAAGCCAGCGCAACTGCAGGAACAGCTGGGTGCGGCGCTGATCACGACCGATGAACTGTTTGCCCTGCACGACCTGCCGCACAGCGTGGCGGTGTGGGGGATGGGGGCCATCGGCCTGGAGATGGGCGTGGCCCTTTCGCGCCTGGGGGTGCAGGTGGTGGCGACGGGGCGCAATCCGGTGCTGGCCAAGATCGCCGACCCCGAGGTGGCCAAGGCGGCCCAGACCTATTTCGCCCACCAGATGCCCATGGCCCTGGGGTGCCGCGACGTGCTGGCCGAGCGCCGCGGCGACATGGTGCGCTTCGAGGCCGGCGCCCTCAAGGCCGATGTGCAGTATGTGCTGGTCACCCAGGGGCGCAGCCCCCGGCTGGCGGACCTGGCGCTGGACCAGGCCGGGGTGCGTTTTGATGCCCAGGGCCGGCCGCTGTGGGACCGCGCCAGCCTGCGCTGCCTGGACAGCCGGGTGTTCCTGGCGGGCGACGCCACGGGCGAGCGCCCGCTGATGCACGAGGCCGCGCAGGAGGGTACGATCGCCGCCCAGCAGGCCTTGCGCGCAGTGGGCGACGCCCGCTGGCAGGACCTGCCGGTGCGCGGGCGCAGTGTGCCCCTGTCCATCGTCTTCAGCGCCCCGGATGTGGCCGAGGTGGGGCTGCGTTTCTCCGAGCTGCCGCCCGAGGCGGTGGTGGTCACGGCCCGGGGCGCGGGCAATGGCCGCTCCAAGATCATGCAGGCCCCCGAGCACGTGCTGCGCCTGTACGCCGACCCGGCCAGCCGCCAGTTGCTGGGTGCCAGCCTGCTGTGCGCCGGGGGCGAGCACCTGGCCCACCTGCTGGCCTGGGCGATCCAGCGTGCGGACACTGTGGAGCAACTGCTGGCACTGCCCTACTACCACCCGACGGTGGAGGAAATGCTGGACAACGCCTTGCGCGACCTGCGCAAGCAGCTGCGTGCGGCCTGAGCGCCGCACGGCCGATAATCGGGGCTTTGCTGGGGAATGAGGGAGTCGAGCATGCGCAACTGGTGGCTGCCTGTGGCCGCGTTTTTGGGACTGACGGCGGTCGGCATGGCCGCCTACGCTTCGCACGGTCTGGGGTTCATTGTCGATCCGCAGGTCCGTGAGGCCACGCGCGCCTCGCTGCAACTGGCGGTGCAGCTGCAGATGTTCCATGCCCTGGCGCTGCTGGGCCTGGGCGTGGCGGCGCTGACCACGGCCGGCAACCGCTGGCTGTGCGCCGCGGGCGGGCTGTTTGTGCTGGGGCTGTTGTTGTTCAGCGGCCTGATCTATCTGCGCACCTTCACTGGGATCGAGACCTTCCGCCCGTTCGTGCCCTGGGGCGGTACCTGCCTGATGCTGGGCTGGTTGAGCCTGGGCATCGGCGGCTGGAAGCTGGCGCGCCGGGCCTGAAGACGCATGGGGGATCTCGTGCCGAGATCGCCCGTGGGCGTGCGGCGGCCTACACTTGCCGCCATGAGCGATATCACCATCTTCCACAACAACCGCTGCAGCAACTCGCGCGGCGCCCTGGAGCTGCTGCGCGCGCGCGGCATTGAGCCCAACATCGTCGACTACATCGCCACGCCGCTGACGGCCCCCGAACTGGCCGAGTTGGTGGCCCACATCGGCGTGCCGGTGCGCGAGCTGCTGCGCACCAAGGAAGCGGCCTACCAAGCGCTGGGACTGGACCAGCCGGCGGTGAGCGACGCCCAGATCCTGCTGGCCGTGGCCCAGCACCCGCAGCTGCTGAACCGCCCGATCGTGGTCACGCCCAAGGGCGCGGCGCTGTGCCGCCCGCCCGAGAAGGTGCTGGCGCTGCTGTAATCAGCAGCCCGCGCGGAACTGCCAGTCGCGCGCTTCCTGGCGCTCCTCGCGCAGGCGCTCCATTTGCTGCACCGTGCCAACTGGTCGATCTTCTGGATGCGCCGGTCGCGGGCTTCGCACTGGCTGCGGTCCACACCGGATTTGCGTTGCGGCGGGGCCTTGGCCTGGGCCTTGTCCAGCTCGCGTTCCATGCGGTCCCAGGCCCGTTCTTCGCGGTCTGCATGGCGCCGTGTGGCACGGCGCTCTGCCGCGCCCTGGGTGGGGGGATGGACTTCCACGATGGGCTCGACCGGCACGGGCTTGCCGTCGGCGCACGGGGTGCTGCTGTAGCTGTTGCCGCAGCGGAAGACCTGGGCCTGGCCGCTGAGCGGCCACGCGGTGCAAGCCAGCCACACCGCGGTGGCGATCAGGGGGAGTCGGGGCGGGGGCAGGATGGGCATGTCCAGATGCTAGGCGTTTGCCGACAGGGGCTCAAGCGCAGCCATCCGGAAATAAAAAATCATAGCCGTCAGCGATTGCTGTGTATGCGCTGCAGCCAAAAAACACTTCAAGGCTTGTCCGGGCCGTCCTGGCGGCGGAGGGTCTGCTGCAGGCGCTGGGTGGCGGCCGAGGTGGTGCCGCGCACCTGGTGTACGGCCTGGTTCAGCCCCTGCGCCGTGGCCTGGTAGGCCGACTGGGTGGCTTCGCTGACGGAGCGGCCGGCCTGCTTGACGCTGTCTGCCGCGGCCTGGGCCGTGTGCAGCACGCCCTGCTTGAGGCGGCCGTACACCGCCTGGGTGATCTGCGTGCCGCAGTCCTTGACGATGCCGCCCAGCATCTGCGCCGCGCGGTGCGTGGCGTGGTGGCGCACCAGTTGGCGTTGCGGCAGGTGCTGCGGGGCGCAGTAGGCATCGGCCACTAGGCCGACGCGCAGCGTCAGAAAGGCGTTGGCGGCCCCGCTGGCCATGCTGTTGGTCAGCAACTGCCCCATGCCGCCCAGCCCGGGCACGCTGCCCATGGCGGCGGGCGTGGCCGATTGCACGATGGGAGCGGTCAGCTCGGCAAAGTCCACCTCGTCCAGCCCATAGGCGACCAGCACGCAGGCGCCGACATTGCCGTACAGGTAGGACAGCTGGCGCAGCGAGGGGCGCAGGCCATAGATGCGCGCAATGCGCCACACCAGCTGCACCTGGCTGACCAGCACCACCAGACCGTCCAGGCGCCCGTTCTGCAGCAGGGCCGTGCTGGCCAGCACGCTGGCGGCGCTGCGCCGGGTTTCGGTCTCGGCCGCATCGCGCAGCACGGTCAGCGCCGCCTCCACGTCCTGCGTGCTGTCCAGCGGGCGGCCTGCCAGCCGGGGGTTGCGCGCCAGGTGGGCGCGCAGGCGGGTGGCGTAGTCGGCCAGGGCCTGGGCATCGCCCTCGGGCGGGTGGCGCAGGGCCGGCGGCAGGCGCAGCAGCCAGACGCTGGGTGCCAGCACCGTGGCCACCAGCAGGGTCAGCAGGCTCCAGAACACGGGCTGCCCGGCCCCGGCATGCACGCGGTCGGCCGCATCGGCCAGCTGGCTGACCATGGCCACGGCAAACACAGCGCTCCAGACCACCAGGGCGCAGGTTCCCAGGAGCAGCAGGCGGGACGTGAAGCGGGACATGGGCGGCATCCTCCAAAGCAAAAAACGGCATCCAGTCTGCCTGAATGCCGTTGCTGGTGACAGCAGCCGGGGCATTGGGCGGCCCGGGCAGGCCCTTCTCTGCGCCGAGCAGCCGCAGGCTACCGCCCCTGCTGCCGTGGCGCTGCCTTCAGGCGCCGTGCAGCAGCCCCTGGCGCTCGATGAAGGCCACCACCTC
This sequence comes from Comamonas sp. CAH-2, assembly GCF_009668305.1. Lineage (NCBI taxonomy): Bacteria > Pseudomonadati > Pseudomonadota > Betaproteobacteria > Burkholderiales > Comamonadaceae > Comamonas > Comamonas sp. CAH-2. Next base: position 31,071 of record NZ_VSWF01000006.1, on the reverse strand, counting down.
GTCCAGGCCTTCCAGCGTCTTGAGGTTGGTCATCACAAAGGGCTTGAGGCCCTTGGGCGTCGTGCGCTGCTTCACGGTGTCGCTGCGCATGATGGCCAGATCGGCGCCCACGTGCGGGGCCAGGTCGGTCTTGTTGATGACGAACAGGTCGCTCTTGGTGATGCCGGGGCCGCCCTTGCGCGGGATCTTCTCGCCCGCGGCCACGTCGATCACGTAGATGGTCAGGTCCGACAGCTCGGGGCTGAAGGTGGCGGCCAGGTTGTCGCCGCCGGATTCGATGAAGACGATGTCGGCATCCGGGAACTGGCCCAGCATGCGGTCGATGGCTTCCAGGTTGATGGAGGCGTCTTCGCGGATGGCGGTGTGCGGGCAGCCGCCGGTCTCCACGCCCATGATGCGCTCGGGTGGCAGGGCGCCGCTGATGGTCAGCAGGCGCTGGTCTTCCTTGGTGTAGATGTCGTTGGTGATCGCCACCAGGTCCCATTTCTCGCGCATGGCCTTGCACAGCATCTCGAGGATGGTGGTCTTGCCGGAGCCGACGGGCCCGCCGATGCCCACGCGCAGCGGGGGCAGCTTCTTGGTGCGGTGGGGGATGTGGTGCAGGGCGCTGGACATGGTCGGTGCTTTCTCAAAACAAGGGGGTCTCAGGGGTGCGTGCCATAGGCCCGTTCGACCTTGGCGATGCGCAGTTCAAAGTGCTGGTACCAGCGGGCGTGGCCCTGTGCCTGGGCCACCTGGTGTTCGGCGTGCTGTTTCCAGTCGCGGATGGCGGCTTCGCTGGTCCAGTAGGACACGGTGATGCCGAAGCCGTGGGCATCGCGGACGCTTTCCGCACCCAGGTAGCCGGGTTGCTGGCCGGCCAGCTCCAGCATGCGGTCGGCCATGGCGCCATAGCCCTGGTCGCCGGCGGTGCGCTGCGAGGTGAAGATGGCCGCGTAGTAGGGCGGCTGCGGGGTGGGGGCGAAACCAGGGGACATGGTGCGGGGGCTCAGCTGCGGAACAGTCGAGAGTACTGGTGTTCATGCCGCGCCGACAGAATCGCCAGCATCGGCGAGAAGGCCTGGCGTTCGGAATCGGGCAAGGCCAGGGCCAGTTCGACGGCGGCGGGAATCTCCTGCGTCAGGCGTGCCAGGATGCGCTGGCCGGCGCTTTGCCCCAGCGGCACGGCCTTGATGGCGGCCTGGACCATGTTCTCGGCCCAGCCAAAGGCATAGGCCAGCAGCGCATCGGGGGCGTGGGCCCCCGTCAGGTGCGCGGCCAGCGCAAACGCCAGGGGGTAGCTGGCGTCCTGCGCGGCCAGCCATTGCACCTGGGCCTGGATGGCGGCATCGCCGGCATGGCGGTTCTTCAGCCATTCGATCAGCGAGCGGCCCATCTGCTCGGTCTGCAGGCGCAGCTCGGCGCTTTCGCGGGTGTGGCGCACCCAGTCGTTCAGCTGGGCGAGGCGGGCCCGGTCCTGCGCCGCCCACGCCGGCAGGGCCTGGGCGATGGCGGCCATGTCGCCGCGCGACTGCGTCAGGTGCAACTGGTGGCGCAGCCACTCGGCGGCCTCGGCCTCCGTGGTGACGCGGCCGCTGTCGATGGCGGCCTCCAGCCCCTCGGAGTACGAAAACCCCCCGATCGGCAAGGCCGGCGAGGCCAGCCACATCAGCTGCAGGAAGGTGGCGGCGGTGGGATGGCTCAGCATCTCAGGCCCCCGTGTCGCTGCGCAGGGTGAGCAGCTTCAGGCCCACGATGCCCACCAGGATCAGGCCGAAGCAGGCCATGCGCGCCACGCTGCGGTCTTCGCCCAGCCACAGCATGCCGTAGGCGGCTGTGCCCACGGCGCCGATACCGACCCAGACCGCATACGCGGTCCCGACGGGAATGCTGCGCGTGGCCAGCGACAGCAGGTACATGCTGGCGGCGATGAAGCCGAGGCAGAACAGGCTGGGCCCCAGCCGCGTGAACCCTGCGGTGCGCGGCATGGCGGCGGCGTAGGCGATCTCGCACAGGCCGGCCGCGATCAGGTAGAGCCAGCTCATCCGCCACAGCCCTGGCCGGGGTGGTGGGCATGGTCGTGGTGATCGCAGTGGCCGCAGCCCGCCCCGCAGGCGCCCTGGGCCTTGGGCTGCGCATGCGCATGACCGCAGCCGCCAGCAGGCTGTGCCGGGGCGTGATCATGGCTGTGGTTGTGGTTGTGGCTGTGGCTGTGGCTGTGGCTGTGGCTGTGTGCATGCTCGTGCCCATGGGCATGCCCTGCCCCGTGGCTGTGGTGATGGTGGCTGTGTCCGTCGTGGGTCACATGGCCGCCATAGGCGCCGCCTTCGGGCTCGAACGGCAGATCGGCCGCCACCACGGTCATGTGCAGGCTGCGCAGCATGTCGGCCAGCACGTGGTCGGGTTCGATCTTCAGGTGGTCGGGCTGCAGCTCGATGGGCACATGGCGGTTGCCCAGGTGGTAGGCGGCACGCACCAGGTCAAAGGCCGTGCCGTTCGTGGCGCAGGCGGTGATCTTCAGCACGCGCTGGGGCGCGGCAATCGCACGGATCAGCGATCCGTCTTCGGCCACCAGCACGTCACCGCCGCGCACGGCCTGGCCGCGCGGCAGGAAGATGGCCAGTTCGCGGCCCTGGCTGTCGGTGGCGGCAAAGCGCGATTTCTGGCGCACGTCCCAGTCCAGCTCGACGGTGGCGGCGCGCTGCAGCAGCACTTTGGCCAGGCCTTGGCCCTGGGGCAGGAGTTTGTGGATGGTCAACATAGGTTACTTTCAAAAGGAGAGCTACAGACTGGCGCGCTTTGTGCATTCCCAAGCGCTTTCCTATCCAATAGCATGACAAACATGTCAACCCCCTCTGAACTCTCTCGGTCTGATAAGTCCGGCTGGCAGCCCTGCGGTGTGGGCCATGTGGCCGTCTACGGCACGCTGCGCGCCGGCGCAGTGAATGACATTGCGCGCTTGCGCGACGGCATGGTGATCACCGGCCGCACCACGCTGACGGGCACGTTGCACGACCTGGGCTGGTACCCCGGCCTGGTGCTGCAGGGCACGCAGCAGGTGCTGGCCGAGGTCTATCCGCTGGATGCGGCCCTGGAGCAGGTGCTCGACGGCTACGAAGGCATCTGGCCGCAGGACACGGGCGAATACACCAAGCGCACCCTCACCGTGCCCGTGGCCCTGACCGGTGGCGGCACGCAGATGCTGGCGGTGCTGGTCTACGAGGCCTTGCCAGCGACCGTGCAGGCCGCGCCGGTGATTGACAGCGGCGACTGGCTGGCGTGGTTCAAGGCCCATAAGACAGCTCCCGGCGCGTGAGCGCTCAAAACAGGAAATAGCGCTGTGCCATGGGCAGGCTGACCGCGGGTTCGCAGGTCAGCAGCTGCCCGTCGGCGCGCACGGCATAGGTCTGGGCATCCACCTCCATGCGCGGCGCCAGGTCGTTGTGGACCATGTGCTGCTTTTGCACACCGCGGATGCCCTTCACGGCCGACAGGGTCTTGGCCAGGCCAAAGCGCTCGCCGATGCAGGCCGCCAGTCCGGCCTGCGAGACAAAGGTCAGCGAGGTCTTGGCAATCGCGCCGCCAAAGCTGGCAAACATGGGGCGGTAGTGCACGGGCTGGGGCGTGGGGATGGAGGCGTTCGGGTCACCCATGGCGGCCATGGCGATGCTGCCGCCTTTCAAGATGCAAAACGGCTTGACGCCGAAGAAGGCGGGTTTCCAGATCACCAGGTCGGCCCACTTGCCCAGTTCGATGCTGCCCACCTCGTGGCTGATGCCGTGGGCAATCGCCGGGTTGATGGTGTACTTGGCGATGTAGCGCTTGATGCGGAAGTTGTCGTTGCGCGCGCCGTCGCCTTGCAGTGCACCGCGCTGCAGCTTCATCTTGTGGGCGGTCTGCCAGGTGCGCAGGATGACCTCGCCCACGCGGCCCATGGCCTGGCTGTCGGAGCTGAACATGCTGATGGCGCCGATGTCGTGCAGGATGTCCTCGGCCGCAATCGTTTCCTTGCGGATGCGGCTTTCGGCAAAGGCCAGGTCCTCGGCAATGCCGGCGTCCAGGTGGTGGCAGACCATCAGCATGTCGACGTGCTCGTCCAGCGTGTTGATGGTGTAGGGGCGCGTGGGGTTGGTCGACGAGGGCAGCACATTCGCCTCGCCCACCACCTTCAGGATGTCGGGCGCATGGCCGCCGCCCGCGCCTTCGGTGTGGAAGGTGTGGATGGTGCGGCCCTTGAAGGCGGCCACGGTGTCCTCCACAAAACCCGATTCGTTGAGCGTGTCGGTGTGGATGGCGACCTGCGTGTCGGTCTCTTCGGCCACATCCAGGCAGTTGCTGATGGCCGCGGGTGTGCTGCCCCAGTCTTCGTGCAGCTTCAGGCCAATCGCGCCGGCGCTGATCTGCTCGTGCAGGCCGGCTGGCAGGCTGGCATTGCCCTTGCCCAGAAAACCCAGATTCATGGGGAAGGCGTCGGCGGCCTGCAGCATGCGCTCCAGGTGCCAGGGGCCGGGCGTGCAGGTGGTGGCGAAGGTGCCGGTGGCCGGGCCGGTGCCGCCGCCAATCATGGTGGTCACGCCGCTGGTCAGTGCTTCCTCGATCTGCTGCGGGGCGATGAAGTGGATGTGGGTGTCGATGCCGCCGGCTGTGACGATATGGCCTTCGCAGGAGATGATTTCCGTGCCCGGGCCGATGATGATGTCCACGCCCGGCTGGGTGTCGGGGTTGCCGGCCTTGCCGATGGCCACGATGCGGCCACCCTTCAGGCCGATGTCGGCTTTGACAATGCCCCAGTGGTCCAGGATCAGGGCATTGGTCAGCACGGTATCGACCGCGCCTTGCTCGCGCGTGCGCTGGCTTTGCGCCATGCCGTCGCGGATGGTCTTGCCGCCGCCGAACTTCACTTCCTCGCCATAGCCGCCCGCGGCCAGGGTGTAGTCTTTCTCGACCTCGACGATCAGTTCGGTATCGGCCAGGCGCAGGCGGTCGCCCACGGTGGGGCCAAAGGTTTCGGCGTAGGCACGTCGGTCCATGGTGGCCATATCACAGTGCTCCTTGAATCAGGCCGCGAAAGCCGTAGATCTGGCGGTCGCCGCCGATGTCGACCAGCTCCACCGTGCGTTGCTGGCCGGGCTCGAAGCGCACGGCCATGCCGCTGGCGATGTTCAGGCGCATGCCGTGGGCGCTGGCGCGGTCGAAGTCCAGGCCGGCGTTGGTTTCGGCAAAGTGGTAGTGCGAGCCGACCTGGATGGGCCGGTCGCTGGCGTTCTTGACCAGCAGCGTGACCGTGCGCCGGCCGGGGTTGAGGGGGTGGGCCCCCTCGTCCAGGAGCAGTTCACCAGGAATCATGCGGTGCCTCCGTGGGATCAGGCCAGACGTGTCAGCAGGGCCACGCCCAGGACGGCGGTCGCGGCGCCTGCCAGCCTGGCCAGCAACTGGTGGCGCTGCATCACGCGGTGGCCCAGGGCCATGCCGCCCAGGTGCAGCAGGGCCGATCCGGCTGCCATGCCCAGCACGGCACCGGCTGCAGCGGCGGCGCTGTCCTCGAACAGCTCATAGCCGTGGGCCGCGCCGTGGAAGAAGGCAAACACCCCCACCAGGGCGGCGGCGGCACCCCAGGCCATCTTCTGCCGCACCATCACCAGCAGGCCCAGCACCAGCACCGAGGCGGCAATCATGGGCTCGACGGCCGGCACGTGCAGGCCCGCAAAGCCGGCCAGGCAGCCGGCCACCAGCAGGGTCACAAAGGCTGCCGGGGCGCGCCAGGCCGTGCCGTGGTGGGGAAAGGCCAGGGCGCTCCAGGCGCCCACGGCCAGCATGGCCGCCAGGTGGTCGGCGCCGCCGAAGGGGTGGGCGAAGGCGTGGGCCAGGCTGTCGAGGAAATTGTGGTGGCCGCCACCGTCCGCGCCCACGTGGGCCAGGGCGCTCAGCGGCAGGGCCGACGCGGTGGCGAGGAGGGTGGTGATCAGGTTCTTGGTTTTCATAGCTGTCTGCGCTGGTGGAATAAGGGATGGAGGCCTAAAAGCCTGCAAGTTCTGGGTGGTCGCTCAGACGATGGGTTCGTGCACCGTGACCAGCTTGGTGCCATCGGGGAAGGTGGCCTCGATCTGGATGTCGGGAATCATCTCGGCCACGCCGTCCATCACGTCGGCGCGCGTCAGTACGGTGCGGCCTGCGCTCATCAGCTGGGCCACGGTCTTGCCGTCGCGGGCGCCTTCCATGACGAAGGCGCTGATCAGGGCCACGGATTCCGGGTAGTTCAGCTTCAGGCCACGGGCCTGGCGGCGCTCGGCCAGCAGCGCGGCGGTGAAGATAAGCAGCTTGTCTTTTTCTCGCGGCGTTAATTCCATGTCGATTCCCTCCATCGGTCCGCAGCGCCGGCCCTGTGGACGGGGACGGGGCGGCCATGCCATGTCGCGGCCTGCATGCCGCCCGGCGCGCGCACACACGGCGGGGCCGTGCGGCGCCCGGGTGGTCACCAGGGCATGGCACCTGCAGTGCAAGCACCGTGCCAGTCGGGCACAGAAGCTGCATCGCTGGCCCCACCATGACCCAGTCCCCTGCCGCTGCCGCGCCTGCGACGCCTGCCTCGACCGACCCCTGCGTGCCGCAGCAGGTGGTCAAGGTGCGCCGCGACTACAACGGCTGGGTGGCGACGGAAACCCTGGAGGACTACGCCCTGCGCTACACGCCGCAGCGCTTTCGGCGCTGGTCCGCGTGGCGGGTGGCGAACACCGCCTTCGGCGCGGCTTCGTTCCTGATCCTGGAGGCCGTGGGCGCCACGCTGCTGGTGCAGTACGGCTGGGCGAATGCTTTCTGGGCCATCGTGGCCACCGGCCTGATCATCTTTGCGGCGGGCCTGCCCATCAGCGTCTACGCGGCGCGCTACGGCGTGGACATGGACCTGCTAACGCGCGGCGCGGGCTTTGGCTACATCGGCTCGACCATCACCTCGCTGATCTACGCCACCTTCACCTTCATCTTCTTCGCGCTGGAGGCGGCCGTGATGGCCTATGCGCTGGAGCTGGCGCTGGACATCCCGCCCGCCTGGGGCTACCTGATCTGCGCCCTGGTGGTGATTCCACTGGTCACGCACGGGGTGTCCATGATCAGCCGGCTGCAGATGTGGACCCAGCCGCTGTGGTTGCTGATGCTGGTCGTGCCCTTTGTCTACGTGCTGCTGCGCAATCCCGGTGCGTTTGCGCAGGTGGTGCACTACGGTGGTGAGTCGGGCGCGGGTGCACATTTTTCACTGCCTCTTTTTGGTGCGGCGCTGACCGTGGGCATTGCGCTGATCACCCAGATGGGGGAGCAGGCCGACTACCTGCGCTTCATGCCGGCGCGTGCGCAGACCACGCGGCTGCGCTGGTGGTCCGGCGTGCTGCTGGGCGGGCCGGGCTGGGTGGTGCTGGGCGTGGCCAAGATGCTGGGCGGGGCGCTGCTGGCCTACCTGGCGATCTCGCACTCCGTGCCGGCCAGCCATGCGGTCGATCCCAACCAGATGTACCTGGCGGCGTACGAGTACGTGTTCCCGCACTACGGCTGGGCGGTGGCGGCCACGGCACTGTTCGTGGTGATCTCGCAGCTCAAGATCAATGTGACCAATGCCTATGCGGGCTCGCTGGCCTGGTCCAACTTCTTCTCGCGCCTCACGCACAGCCACCCCGGGCGCGTGGTCTGGGTGGTGTTCAACACGCTGATCGCCTTCATGCTGATGGAGATGAACGTGTTCCGCGCCCTGGGCGAGGTGCTGGGCCTGTACTCCAACATCGCCATCGCCTGGATCATGGCTGTGGTGGCCGATCTGGTCATCAACAAGCCGCTGGGCTGGTCGCCCCGGGGCATCGAATTCAAGCGCGCCCACCTGTACGACATCAACCCCGTGGGCGTGGGGGCGATGGGCCTGGCCTCGGGGCTGTCGATCGCGGCCCACCTGGGCGTGTTCGGGCCACTGGCCCAGGCGTTCTCGGCCCTGATCGCCATGGTGGTGGCCCTGGTCGCCGCACCGCTGATCGCCTGGGCCACGCGCGGGCGCTACTACCTGGCGCGCACGGCCACGCTGCCCGCCTGCACCGGCTGTGCGGGCTGCAGCGCAATTCCCCAGGCCCAGGCCGTGCACACCCTGCGCTGCACCGTGTGCGAGCGCGACTACGAAGTGCCGGACATGGCCCACTGCCCGGCCTATGGCGGTCACATCTGTTCGCTGTGCTGCACCCTGGATGCGCGCTGCGGCGACCTGTGCAAGCCCCAGGCGCACTGGGGCGTGCAGTGGCGCGCCGCGCTGCGCTGGCTGCTGCCGGAGCAGCTGTGGCGGCTGTTCGACAAGGGCCTGGGGCACTTTCTGCTGCTGATGCTGGTGATTGCCCCGCTGCTGGCTGCGGTGCTCGGCCTGCTCTACCACCAGGAGCTGCAGACCCTGCAGCGCACCGCCATGACGCCGGCCGCGCTGCAGGCCGCACAGGCGGCGCTGGGCTCGGCCATGCTCAAGGCCTACCTGGGCCTGCTGCTGATTGCCGGCATCGTGGCCTGGTGGCTGGTGCTGGCGCACCAGAGCCGCCGCGTGGCGCAGGAAGAGTCCAACCGCCAGACCGGCCTGCTGGTGCGCGAAATCGCCCTGCACCAGCAGACCGATGCCGCGCTGCAAAGCGCCCGCAAGGCCGCCGAAGAAGCGCGCGCCGTGGCCGAGGCGGCGCGCGAAACCGCCGACCACGCCAACCAGGCCAAGAGCCGCTACCTCAGCGCCATCAGCCACGAGCTGCGCACGCCGCTCAACAGCATCCTGGGCTACGCCCAGCTCATGGGGGCCGATGACAGCGTGCCCCCGCACCGCCAGCACGCGGTGCAGGTGATCCGGCGAGGCGGCGAGCACCTGCTGTCGCTGATCGAGGGCACGCTGGACGTGGCGCGCATCGAATCGGGCAAGCTGGCCCTGCAGGTGGCGCCCATGCACTTTGCCGAAGGCATGCAGGCCCTGGCCGATCTGTTCGCCCTGCAGGCCCAGGCCAAGGGCCTGGGCTTCCACTACGAGGTGCAGGGGCGGCTGCCCGCCGTGGTGCGGGCCGACGAAAAGCGGCTGCGCCAGATCGTCATCAACCTGCTGGGCAATGCGCTGAAGTTCACCCAGCAGGGCCACGTCACCCTGCAGGTGCAGCATGCGCGGCAGATGGCCATCCTGCGCGTGATCGACACCGGCCCGGGCCTGGGGCCCGAGGAGCAGGCGCGCATCTTCGAGCCGTTTGAGCGCGGCCAGGCCGCCACGGCGGCGGGCGGTGCGGGCCTGGGCCTGACCATGGCCAAGATGCTGACCGAGCTGATGGGCGGCATGCTGACCCTGCACAGCGCGCCGGGCCAGGGCGCGGTGTTCGAGGTGCGGCTGTTCCTGCCCTCGGTCGAGGGCGTGGCGCCGGCCGCCGCGCCGCTGCAGCGCATGCCCGTGGGTTATGCCGGGCCGCGTCGCCGGGTGCTGGTGGTGGACAACGAGGAGGCCGACCGCGGCGTGCTGCGGCAGCTGCTGGCGCCGCTGGGCTTTGAGGTGCAGCAGGCCGACAGCGGCCATGCGGCCCTGGCCTGGGTGGCGGGCGGTTGGGTGCCCGATGCCGTCTTCATGGACCTGGCCATGCCCGGCATCGACGGCTGGGAAACGTTGCGCCGCCTGCGGGCGCTGCAGGCCGGCGACATCGCCTGCGCCGTGGTCTCGGCCAATGCCTTTGACCGCGAGCTGCCCAACGACGTGGGGATTGCGCCGCAGGACTTCCTGGTCAAGCCCGTGCGCCACAGCGAGCTGCTGCACTGGCTGGCCCAGCGCCTGGAACTGGTGTGGCACTACGCCCTAGAAGCAAAACCCACCGCAACGCCCGGACAGCGGGCGCAGGATGCTATGCAATTCAATAGCGAAGAACCTGGGGGCAATGGCCCACCCGTCGCCGCGGTCCCGGCCGAGGCCCTGGCACCGCTGTGCCAGGCGCTGCAACTGGGCTATGTGCGCGGCGTGCGCCAGGCCCTGGCGCAGTTGGAGCAGGCGCACCCCGCGCAGGCGGCGCTGTGGACGCAGTGGCGCGGCCTGGTGCAGCAGTTCGACATGGACGGCCTGGCGCGCGCAGTGGCGCAGCAGCAGGCGACGGGCGTGGGGCAGCCATGAACGTGCCGGACGTGGTGCTGATCGTGGACGACGTGCCCGACAACCTGTCGGTGCTGCACGACGCGCTGGATGAGGCGGGCTACACCGTCCTGGTGGCCACGCATGGCGAGCAGGCCTTGCAGCGCGCCGCGCAGGCCCAGCCGGACATCATCTTGCTGGATGCGCTGATGCCGGGCATGGACGGTTTCGAGGTGGCGCGCCGCCTCAAGGCCGATGCGCAGACCGCGGCCATCCCGGTGGTCTTCATGACCGGGCTGACCGAGACCGAGCACCTGGTGGCCGCCCTGGCCGCCGGCGGCGTGGACTATGTGACCAAGCCCCTGAAGCCTGCCGAGGTGCTGGCCCGCATGCAGGTGCACCTGGGCACCGCCCGGCGTGCCCGCAGCCAGGCGCAGCAGGCCCTGCAGGCGCGCAGTGCGCTGGATGCCTTTGGCTATGCCAGCATGACGGTGCGCGTGGCGGACGGCCGCATCCTGTGGCAGACCGCGCTGGCGCGGCGCCTGCTGCTGGCCTATGGCGACAGCCCCGGTGACGCCGGCGGCGCCACCGTGGGCGAGACCCTGCGCCACTGGATGGCGCGGCAGCTGGACGGGGTGCTGCAAGGGCTGGCCGAGCCACCCCGCTGGGTGCTGGCGGCCCCGCAGCCTGTGGCCGGCAGCGACCGGCGGCTGGTGCTGCACCTGCACCCGCCGATGGAAGAGGGCCAGGGTGGCGAGCTGCTGGTGGTGATGCGCGAGGAGTCGGGCAGCGCCGCGGCCCAGCTGCTGCGCGAGGCCTTTGCGCTGACGGCCAAGGAGGCCGAGGTGCTGTTCTGGGTGGCGCAGGGCAAGATCAACCGCGACATTGCCGACATCGTGGGCAGCAGCCCGGCCACGGTGAAAAAGCACCTGGAGCGCATCCACGCCAAGCTGGGCGTGGAAACGCGCACGGCCGCCGCGGCCCTGGCCCTGGGGCGGCTGCGCCAGGGCGGATGAACGGCGCAGGGCGTACGCCATCCGGCGTATAGGCGCCGTACCGGGTCATCCCTAGCATGGACTCCATCAACCCACCGAGAGGAGTTCTCACCATGCCACGCCGTTTCACCCTGAAGACCCTGGCCGCTGCCGCAACCGTTGCTGGCATGGGCTTTACCGCACTGTCCGCCCAGGCGGCCGACACCATCAAGGTGGGTGTGCTGCACGCCCTGTCGGGCACCATGGCGATTTCGGAGACCGCCCTCAAGGACATGGCCCTGATGACCATCGAGGACATCAACGCCAAGGGCGGCGTGCTGGGCAAGAAGCTGGAGCCCGTGGTGATCGACACCGCCTCCAACTGGCCGCTGGCGGCGGAAAAGGCCAAGCAGCTGATCAGCCAAGACAAGGTGGCCGTGACCTTCGGCTGCTGGACCTCGGTGTGCCGCAAGTCGGTGCTGCCGGTCTATGAGGAAAACAACGCCCTGCTGTTCTACCCTGTGCAGTACGAGGGTGAGGAGCTGTCCAAGAACGTGTTCTACACCGGTGCGGCGCCCAACCAGCAGGCCATTCCCGCCGTGGAATACCTGATGGGCGAGGACGGCGGCAGCGCCAAGCGCTGGGTGCTGCTGGGCACCGACTACGTCTACCCGCGCACGGCCAACAAGATCCTGCGTGCCTTCCTGAAGAAGAAGGGCGTGGCCGACAAGGACATCATGGAGGCCTACACCCCGTTTGGCCACAGCGACTACCAGACCATCGTGGCCGACATCAAGAAGTTCGCCGCCGGGGGCAAGACGGCCGTGATCTCCACCATCAACGGCGACTCCAACGTGCCCTTCTACAAGGAACTGGGCAACGCCGGCATCAAGGCCACCGAGGTGCCCGTGGTGGCCTTCTCGGTCGGCGAGGAAGAGCTGCGCGGCCTCGATCCCAAGCCCCTGGTCGGCCACCTGGCCTCGTGGAACTACTTCATGAGCGTCAAGAACCCCACCAACGATGCCTGGATCAAGCAGTGGAGCGCCTATGCCAAGGCCAAGAACCTGCCCGGCCAGTCCACCAAGCCGCTGACCAACGACCCCATGGAAGCCACCTACGTCGGCATCCACATGTGGAAGCAGGCCGTGGAAAAGGCCAAGTCCCTGGAGGTGAACAAGGTCATCGCCGCCATGGCCGGCCAGACCTTCAAGGCGCCCAGCGGCTTCACGCTGACCATGGATGCCAAGAACCACCACCTGCACAAGCCGGTGCTGATCGGCGAGATCAAGGCCGATGGCCAGTTCAACGTGGTCTGGAAGACCAAGGAACCCATCAAGGCCCAGCCCTGGAGCCCCTTCATCGACGGCAACGACAAGAAGAAGGACGAGCCCGAGAAGAAGTGAGGGGACACGCGTGCGGCCGCTGCGCGGTCGCACCGGTGAACCGCACCTCGACCCGAAGGCCCGTCCCCACCGGACGGGCCTTTTGCTGATTGGATGACCTATGCTTTTTCCCCTCTTGCGCACCCTCCGGCCCTGGCTGGGCGCAGCGCTGGCCTGCGCGGCCTTGTGGCAGGCCCCGGCCCAGGCGCTGACGGCCGAGCAGGCGCTGGCCATGGCCGATGGCGACAACAACAGCCGCATTGCCGCCATGCAGGATGCCGCGGCCACGGGCGATGCCGCCCGCACGGCCGACTTCCTGCAGGCCCTGCGCGACGGTGAGGTGCAGTTCACCGGCGCGGGGGCCTTCATCGTGCGCGGGGGCGAAGCGCGTGACCCCGTGACGGGCCAGGCCGTGCCGCTGCCCGAGGGGGCCAGCGACGCCAGCACCAACAACCGCCTGCGCCGCGAGATCGGCAACGCCCTGGCCGCACTGAACCTGCTGGTGGGCAACGATGCCGAACGCCTGGAAGCGGCCCAGGCCATGTTGCAGGGCGCGACGCCCGAACGCCTGCCGCTGCTCGACAAGGCCTTGGCGCGCGAGCAGCAGGCGGACGTTAAGGCCGCGCTGGCGCTGGCGAAATCCGCGGCCCTGCTGGGCAGTCCGCAGGCCGAGCAGCGCATCGACGCCGCGGCCCTGCTGGCGCGCCACGCCACGCCCGCCACGCGCCTGCTGCTGAACGAGCAACTGGCGCAGGAGCAGGATGCCCAGGTGCAGGCGGCGCTCAAGCGCGCCCTGGCCGAGGTCAAGGACCAGCTGGCCTGGGGCGAACGCCTGGGCGTGGCCTTCACCGGCATCAGCCTGGGCTCCATCCTGCTGCTGGTGGCCCTGGGCCTGGCCATCACCTACGGCCTGATGGGCGTGATCAACATGGCCCACGGCGAGCTGATGATGATCGGCGCCTACGCCACCTATGTGGTGCAGGGCGTGTTCCGCAGCTACCTGCCCGATTTCTTTGACTGGTACCTGCTGGCGGCCCTGCCCGTGGCCTTCCTGGCCTCGGCCCTGGTGGGCGCGGTGATGGAGCGCGGTGTGCTGCGCTTTCTGTACGGCCGCCCGCTGGAAACTTTGCTGGCTACCTGGGGCATCTCGCTGGTGCTGATGCAGCTGGTGCGTTCCACCTTCGGCGCGCAGAACGTGGCCGTGGAAAACCCGGTGTGGATGAGCGGCGGTTGGCAGCTGCTGCCCAACCTGACCCTGCCTTTCAACCGCCTGATCATCATCGCCTTTGCCTTCGCCGTGCTGGCGGGCGTGGCCTACCTGATTGCACGCACCCGCCTGGGCCTGTTCGTGCGCGGGGTCACGCAGAACCGCCCGATTGCGGCCTGCATGGGCGTGAACACGGCGCGCGTGGACACGCTGGCGTTTGCCCTGGGCAGCGGCATTGCCGGCCTGGCCGGCTGCGCGCTGAGCCAGGTGGGCAATGTCGGCCCCGACCTGGGGCAGAGCTACATCGTGGACTCCTTCATGGTGGTGGTGCTGGGCGGCGTGGGCCAGCTGGCGGGCACGGTGTATGCCGCGCTGGGGCTGGGCATCCTGAACAAGTTCCTCGAAGGCTGGACCGGCGCGGTGCTGGCCAAGATCGCGGTGCTGGTGTTCATCATCGCCTTCATCCAGAAGCGGCCCCAGGGCATCTTTGCGATGAAGGGGCGGAGCGCGGAATGAACCTGAATCAATCCCCTGTGCGGCTACGCCGCTTCCCCTTTCTCTCGCTGCGCGGGAAAGGGGACGACAGCCTCGCTGCGGGGCGGCCCTTGCGGGCTGTCTACCGCGAAAGCTGGCTTTATTCCTTGCTGGGTGCGGGAGCTAAGTAATGACAAGTTCTGTTTTGAAATCAAGCGTGTTTGTGCCTGTGGAGCTGCCAACACGCCAACCGCTGCTCACCAAGGCCGGCTGGTCGGCCTTCATGCTGGCGCTGGTCGTGGTCTGTGCCGTGGCCCCGGTGCTGAACCTGTGGGTGGGCGAGGGCAGCGTGTTCCACCTGTCCGACTATGCCGTGCGCCTGCTGGGCAAGATCATGTGCTATGCCATCTGCGCGCTGGCCATGGACCTGATCTGGGGCTACACCGGCATCCTGAGCCTGGGCCACGGCCTGTTCTTTGCGCTGGGCGGCTACGTCATGGGCATGTACCTGAGCCGCCAGTCTGTGGGCGCCGAGGAGCTGCCCGCCTTCATGGTGTTCCTGGCCTGGAAGGAGCTGCCCTGGTTCTGGGCGCTGTCGGACAGTTTCATCGCCACCTTCATCCTGATCTTCGCGGTGCCCGGTGTCGTGGCCTTCGTGTTTGGCTGGTTTGCCTTCCGCTCGCGCATCAAGGGCGTGTATTTCTCCATCATCACGCAGGCGCTGACCTATGCGGCGATGCTGCTGTTTTTTCGCAATGAAACCGGCTTTGGCGGCAACAACGGCTTCACGGACTTCAAGCGCATCCTCGGCATGCCGCTGGCCACGCAGGAGATGCGCATGGCCCTGTTCGTGCTTACGGGTTGCACCCTGCTGGGCTGTTTTCTGCTGGCGCGCTGGCTGGTGCGCAGCAAGTTTGGCCGCGTGCTGCAGGCCATCCGCGATGCCGAAAGTCGCGTCATGTTCTCGGGCTATGCGCCGCTGCCCTACAAGCTGACCATCTGGGTCATCAGCGCCATGATGTGCGGCCTGGCCGGGGCCTTGTACGTGCCCCAGGTGGGCATCATCAACCCGGTGGAAATGTCGGCCGCCAGCTCGATCGAGATCGCCGTGTGGACGGCCGTGGGCGGGCGTGGCAGCCTGATCGGCCCCATCGTCGGCGCGTTTGCTGTGAATGGCGCCAAGAGCTGGCTCACCGTGGCGGCGCCGGAGTTCTGGTTGTATTTCCTGGGCGCCCTGTTCATCGCTGTGACGCTGTGGATGCCCCAGGGCATCGTCGGTGTGGTGCGCAAGCTGCGCGGCAAGTTCGGATCGAAGCAAGAGGGAGGTGCGGCATGACCCCGGACCTGATGGAAGCGGGCGCGGTCCGCATGCGTGCCGCGGTCGAGAAGGCCACGCACCACACCGCGTCAGGTGGCCGCAGCGCCAGCATGGCGCGCATCGCGACGCCGGGCGAAGTCGATGTGACCCATGGCCGCATCCTGTACCTGGAAGACGTGCACGTCAGCTTCGACGGCTTCAAGGCCATCAACGGCCTGAACCTGGACATTGCGCCGGGTGAGCTGCGCTGCATCATCGGACCGAATGGCGCGGGCAAGACCACGATGATGGACATCATCACCGGCAAGACCCGGCCGGACAAAGGCTCGGTGTTCTTTGGCTCCACCATCGACCTGTTGCGCCACAACGAGCCGCAGATCGCCCAGCTGGGGATTGGCCGCAAGTTCCAGAAGCCCACGGTGTTCGAGCAACTGACGGTGTTCGAGAACCTGGAGCTGGCGCTCAAGACGCACAAGGGTGTGCAGCACTCCTTGTTCTTCCGGCTCGACAGCGCGCAAAGCGACCGGCTGGCCGGCATCCTGCACACCATCCACCTGGCCAGCGAAGTCCACCGCCAGGCCGGCGTGCTCAGCCACGGCCAGAAGCAGTGGCTGGAGATCGGCATGCTGCTGATGCAGGAGCCCAAGCTGCTGCTGCTCGACGAACCCGTGGCCGGCATGACCGATGACGAGACCGCGCGCACGGCCGAGCTGTTCCTGACGCTCAAGGGCCAGCACTCGTTGATGGTGGTGGAGCACGACATGTCCTTCATCGCCACCATCAGCGAGAAGGTCACCGTGCTGTGCGACGGCAGCGTGCTGGCCGAAGGCACGCTGGCCCAGGTGCAGGCCGACGAGCGCGTGATCGAGGTCTATCTGGGTCGCTAGCGAGATGCACACCAGCCTGGATACGTCGTTGCCAAGCCAAGCCAAATCGCAGTGCAGCGCAGCGACTGTCTGCGGCTTGGCACCTCGTCGCCACCGCAGCGCGACGCGGTGCTGGCGAGTCTGCATACCTGGGGGTCAATGAAGATGGATAGCTGTCAGCGCTTGTCTTAAGAGGTTCTTCAATGATTTTTGCTTTGAAAGCCTCTGAATACCAGCACAAGCAGCTATGAAAATTGAAACGGCAGCTCTCGAAATAAGAGCTGCTTGCGCAGGCTTGATCTGCGCTGGAGGCCAAAAATGCTCAAAGTTCAAAACCTGCATCAGTACTATGGCGGCTCGCACATCCTGCGCGATGTGAGCGTGCAGGCCGAGTCCGGCCAGATCACCGTGCTGCTGGGGCGCAACGGCGTGGGCAAAACCACGCTGCTCAAGAGCCTGATGGGGCTGGTGCCCATCCGCAGCGGCACCATCACCTGGAACGGCCAGCCCATCCAGGGGCTGACGCCTTACGAGCGCGCGCGTGCCGGCATCGGTTTCGTGCCCCAGGGGCGCGAGATTTTCGGCCGCCTGACGGTGGAGGACAACCTGCGCATGGGCCTGGCCTACCAAAGTGGCCGCACGCCGATTCCGCAGGACTTGTACACGCTGTTCCCGGTGCTCCAGCAGATGCTGCAGCGCCGGGGCGGTGATCTGTCCGGCGGCCAGCAGCAGCAGCTGGCGATTGCCCGCGCCCTGGCGCCCGCGCCGGGCCTGCTGATCCTGGACGAGCCGACCGAAGGCATCCAGCCCAGCATCATCAAGGACATCGGCCGCGTGATCCGCATGCTGGCCAAGGAGCGCGGCATGGCCGTGCTGCTGTGCGAGCAGTACTACGACTTTGCCGAAGCGCTGGCCGACCAGTACGTGGTGATGGAGCGCGGCGAGGTGATCGCCGCAGGGCCGGGCACCGAGATGCAGGCCAAGGGGATTCAGAAGCTGGTGGCGATTTAGAGTGGGTTGGGCAGCCCCTGCGTAGGGGCCAGCCTCAGCGGCTGCGGGCCGGGGCCTTTTTCTGCACCACGGCCGCCTGGTACAGCGGCAGCACCTTGGGCACATAGGCGTCCAGCTCGGCAATGCGTTGATCGCCCGCGGGGTGGGTGCTGAGGAACGAGGCCCCTTGCTGGCCGCCGCTGACCTGCTGCATCTTGCGCCAGATGGACGAGGCATTGCGCGGGTCGTAGCCGGCGCGGGCCATCAGCTCCAGGCCGATCACGTCCGACTCCAGCTCCATGGCGCGCGAATTGGGCAGGTGCACCAGCATCTGCGAGCCGGCATCCATCAGCTCCCCGGGGACGCCCGTGGCCACGGCGATGGTGCTGGTGATGAGGCCGGAGAGGGCCTTTTGCGACATCTGCTCGCGCGAGTGTTCGCGCAGGGCGTGGGCGATTTCGTGGCCCATGACGGCGGCCAGCTCATCGTCGGTCAGGCGCAGCCGGTTGACGAGGCCGGTGTACACGCCGATCTTGCCGCCGGGGGCGCAGAAGGCATTGATGTCATCGGACTCGAAGACATTGATTTCCCAGGCCCAGTTGCGCGCATCGGGGCGGAACACCCCGACCTGGGCAATCAGGTCGTGGCCGATGCGGCGCACGCGCTGCGTCATCGCCGCATCGGTGTTGAGTTTTTTCTTGGACTGGGCATCGGCCGTGAGCTGCTGGAAGCCCTTGGCCGCCTGGGCGTTGATGCTGTCGCTGGACACCAGCATCAGCTGGCTGCGTTGCAGGCCGATGGCCCCTGATTGGGTGGTGCTGGCGCAGCCTTGCAGCAGGCCGATGGTGCAGGCCAGCGCGGCCATGGTGCGCCAGAAGGAGGCGGGTGCCCGGGTCATGTGCAGTCCTTTGGAAAACAGCGCCTGCACGGTCCAGGGTGTGTGCAGACCAAAGCGCCTATTTTCATACAGCCTGCCGCGTCGGCCGCGCAGCGGCTGGGCCTGGCACGTGCGGGGTGGTCCCACCCGGACGGCAGCACGCCGTGGGGCGGTGAAGCGACCACGGCGTGGGAGGGGCAGTGCGCCGGAATTACTGGATGTTCAGCGTGACCGTCTTGTCGACGGGCTTGCGGCGCTGCAGGGTCAAGGTCAGCACGCCCAGGTCCAGCTTGGCGCTGGAGGCTGGCACATCGATCTCGTGGGGCAGCTCCCAACTGCGGCGCACCTGGCGGGGCGCGCCTTCCACGCTGTGCAGGTGCACCATGTTGTCTTCGATGCGCAACTGCAGCTGCTCGCGGCTCAGGCCGGGGACGTCGATGCTCAACACCGTGGCTTCGTCGGTTTGGCTGACCTGGAAGTCTCCGTTGAGCTGCTGGGCGGCACTTGTGGCGGCCTGCATGAAGCGTTGCAGGCTGGCATCGGGGCGGGTCACATGGCGGATGATGGGGGTTGCGAGGAACATGCGATAACTCCTTGGTGTGGGGTGGCGCCGTCTGCGCCTGGATGTTCCGTAGATATCGCCGTCCCAGGGCTTTTCAAGCCTGTTTTTTCAACAATAAATTTCGCCAAAACCCCTTGAAAAACCGCCAACAGCCTTTATTGCGCGCTGCCTGCGCGGCGTGCGGTGTGCGGTGTGCGGTGTGGGTGGGGCCGGGCAGAAAAAAAAGCGCTGCCCAGGGCAGCGCCAATACCTGCGGCGAGGGTGCCATGCCGAGGAGACAAAACAGCATCCGTCCTGGCAGCCGAGGGCTGGGTGAACGGAGGGGCTGTGCGCCAGTGTAGGCAGGGCGGCCGGCGCCGCGAACGACGTTGTGCGCATGAGCTTGTGCGGAAAACGAGGATGGCGATGGGCCGTTCACCCTTGTGGCGGCGCGGCCTGCGCGCACTGCAGCAAGCCCTGGATCCAGCCTTGACGCGGGGAAGCGCGCATCCTTGGCTGCAGACCATGCTGTGCCGATTACTTTCGGGCACCGCGGGCCTTACATGCTCCAGATGCGCGGTGCCGTGCCCTGCAGTCCCCAGTGCTGCTGGCGCCAGCAGGCCCGCACCTGCTGCCACAGCTGCATCAGGGGTTCGACCACCGGGGCCAGGCCGCGCAGCACCAGCATGTGCTCGTTGGGGGCGGTGATACCGCACCAGGCGCCTTGCGGGTGGGCATCGAGCACGGCGCGCGTGGCATCCAGCAGTTGCTCGCGCTGCACGCGGGTCAGGGGCGTGCCACAGGCCAGCACCAGGCTGCCCATGCAGCGCTGGCCGGCCAGGCCCAGGGGGCCGTCCATCAGGCGTGCGTCTTCGGCGCGCAGGGTGCCGTGTTCCAGCCAATGCCCGGGCCACGCCATGTGCTGGGTGAACTGGCCCTGCACAAAGGGCTCACCGGCATGGGGCAGGCCGAAGGCGGTGATGTCCCAGGCGATCAGCTCCGCCCCGGGCGCCAGTGCCAGCGTCAGCTGGTTGTGCGCGTCGCAGGCGTTGTAGGCCAGCGCTTCCAGCGGCAGCCATTCCAGGCGGGCGCCGGCGTCCAGTTGCAGGTGGGTGCGCTGCGTGGCGGTTTCGCCCTGGGTCTTGTAAAAGCGCGTGGCGCCGGGGGTGGTGACCAGGGCATGGGCCTGGGGTTGCACGCGCACCCGGATGTCCAGGATGTCGCCACCGACCAGGCCGCCGGGCGGGTGCACCAGCACGTTGTGGCAGATGGCATCGCCCTCCGGGTACAGGCTGCGCAGCACGCGCAGCGGTCCGTCGTGGTGGAAGTGCACGCGGGTACGTTCCGCGGCCATGGAATAGTCCAGATCAAGTTGAGCGAGCCAAGGCATGGTCGCCATCCAAGCAAGAAATGCGCCTGCTGCACCAAGTTGGAGCGCCGCACGGGGCGTGCGGCTCAGCCCGGGGACGCATCCGCTGGGGCATCACCGGGGGACAGCCAGCTGTCTTCGTAGACGGCCAGGGCTTCCTCGACCAGGCAGGGGCCGGTGCAGCTGATGGCCTCCTGGGCGTGGGCCAGCACATCGTGGCAGGACAGCAGGCAGGCGCGCAGGTCGGGGCGGATGTGGTGCAGCCGCTGTGCATCCAGACCGAAGACCACGCGGCGCAGGCCGCTGCTGCAGATGGCGCCGGCGCACATCACACAGGGTTCGGCACTGGCGTAGAGCGTGGCGCCGGCCAGCACATCGGGCGCCAGGCGGGCCATGCCCAGCTGGCGGATGGCATTCATCTCGGCGTGGCCGGTGGCGTCGCCGGTCTCGCGGGTGTTGCTGAAGGCCTCGGCCAGGATGCGGCCGCTGCCGGAGACGATGATGGCACCGAAGGGGCGGTTGCCGCGCAGGCGGGCGGCATTCGCCCAGACGAAGGCCTGGCGCAGCCAGTGGCTGTCGGTGCTGTCGAGGGCGTATTCGTCGTCGGGCGGCATGGCGTGGGTGGGGCCTGGGTGTTGGAAGAACTGGGTGTGCATGGCGTGGGCCTTTCCTGGCAAGACAGCGGGGTCCACAACACCAGGACCGTGGTGGGACGGCGTTGTTGCATCCGGGGGCGCGCAGCTTCAATGCACAGGCCGTGCCAAAAGTGTGGGTGGTTTGTAGGTGGGCGGGGGGGCAAGTTGTAAGCGGTTGTGCCGCCGGGCGTTGGTACGGGGTGGCAAAGGGCTGCTGTAATCGGTTTGCTGCGAAAAAGAAAGCACTATCCGCAGCCTGCAAGCGCGCCAGCGCCTGTTTTTGGTGCAATCCGTGGGGGCCGTCCGTACCAGCCGCCGCGCTCCACCGTGGGGATGCCAGTGCCTGGTCGCGGCGCCCGCGGGAGTGGGCGCGTCGGGCGCAGCAGGCACAAAAAAAGGCCTGCACGAGGCAGGCCCAAGTCGAGGTTCGGGGGATCGGTGAAAGGGGACGAGGCTCGGCCCCTCAGTGGTTCTGGGAGCCGCGGTGGGCCCAGCCCGTGGTGCGCTTTTCCACCCAGCTGAACAGTTCGTACATCACCATGGCCATGGCGCCCACGACCAGCAGGCCGGCAAACGCCAGGCCCATCTGCATGGACGAGCCGGCCGAGATCAGCAGGTAGCCAATGCCCTCGTTGGCGGCCGTCATCTCCGACACCGTGGTGCCGACGAAGGCCAGGGTGATGGCGACCTTGAGCGAGCCGTAGAAATAGGGCAGGGAGCGCGGCAGACCGACCTTCATCAGCACATCCCAGCGCTTGGCGCCCAGCACGCGCAGCACGTCTTCCAGCTCGGGCTCCAGCGTGGCCAGGCCGGTGGCGATGTTGACCATGATGGGGAAGAAGCTGATCAGGAAGGCGGTGAGGATGGCCGGGCCCACACCGATGCCGAACCAGACCACCAGGATGGGCACGAAGGCCGCCTTGGGCAGGGCGTTGAAGGCCGTCATCAGCGGGTAGACGGCGGCATAGGCCAGGCGCGAGCTGCCGATCAGGAAACCCAGCAGCACGCCCACCACGATGGCGACGCCGAAGCCGGCCATGGTCACCCAGAAGGTGCGCCAGGCGTGGCCGGCGATCACGGCGTGGTATTCCATGAAGTCGCGGAAGATCAGCCAGGGGCTGGGGAAGATGAATTCCGAGACCTCGAAGGCCGCGCAGACCACCTGCCACAGCACCACCACCATCAGCAGCAGCACCCAGGGCGACCAGCGCTCCAGCAGTTTGTTGTTGAGTTTGTTCATTGCGAATCCTTGGCTGCTCATTGGTTGATCACTGCACCGCTTTTGCGCATGGCCCCGATGTGGCCACGCAGCTCGTGCACGATGTCGGTGAACTCCTTGGTGTAGGTCAGCTCCAGGTCGCGGGGGCGAGGCAGCTCCACATCGCGGCGCACGACGAAGCGGCCGGGGCTCTTGCTCATCACGTAGATGGTGTCGGCCAGGAACACGGATTCACGCAGGTCGTGCGTGACCAGGATGACGTTGAATTGCTGCTCGGCGTGCAGGTCGCGCAGGATGCACCACAGCTCCTCGCGCGTGAAGGCGTCGAGGGCGCCGAAGGGCTCGTCCAGCAGCAGCATCTTGGGCTCGTGGATCAGCGCGCGGCAGATGCTGGCGCGCTGCTGCATGCCGCCCGACAGCTGCCAGGGGAATTTGTCCTCATAGCCACCCAGGCCGACTTTCTGCAGCAGGTGGCGGGCGCGCTCCACGTATTCCTTGCGGCGCGCCTTGAACTGGGAGCGGTGCGGCTCCACGATCTCCAGCGGCAGCAGCACGTTGTCCACCGTGGTGCGCCAGGGCAGCAGCGAGGGCGACTGGAAGGCCATGCCGGAAATCTTCAACGGGCCGGTGACGGGCTGGCCGTCGATCTGGATCTTGCCCATGGAGGGCATGCGCAGGCCGGTGGCCAGCTTCATGAAGGTGGACTTGCCGCAGCCCGAGGGGCCGACGATGGCAATGAACTCACCTTGTTTGACCTGCAGGTCAATGGCTTCGACCGCAAAGTGATTTTGTGCCAGCAACTCGTCGTTGTAGGCCAGCCAGACATCACGGAAATCAACGAAATAGGGGTCGGCAGCGCTTTGCATACGAATCCATCAGAGGGGGCGGCCAGACCAATCGGCCCGGCCGCAGGTTGTACACAGCCGTCTTACTTCTTGGGCAGCACGTCCAGCTGCGCGGCGCTGGGCAGGAAGCTGTCGTTCCAGACGGCCTTGGGGTCGATGCGGGTCTTGGTGCCGAAGGCGTCCGAGACTTCCGAGGCCATCAGCGACAGGCGGCCGACATCCAGGCGGCCAAAGCCTTCCTTGCGGGCGTCGGGGCTGTTGACCACGGTGTCGATGGCCAGTTGCAGGCGGCGGGTTTCCAGGGCCGCGTTGGCAATGCCGTCGCGCGCCTTGACGTACTGGATGGCGTCGGCCGGCTTGGCCATCACGTCCTTGGCGCCCTTGGTGAAGGCGGCCAGGAACTTCTTGATGGCTTCGGGGTTTTCCTTGATCAGTTTGGGGCTGGCGATGATCACGTTGCCGTAGTACTTCACGCCATAGTCGGCGTACTGCATCACCACCACGTCGCTGGTCTTGACGCCGCGTGCCTCCAGGTTCAGCAGGCTGGTGAAGGTGAAGCCGGTGATGGCGTCGATGTCACCGCGCACCAGCATGGTTTCGCGCAGCGGGGGGTCCATGGCCGTCCAGGCCACGTTGCTGACCTTGTTGACCTTGGCGAAGGTGGGGAAGGCCTTGCGGCCGGCGTCGAACACGGGTGCGCCCAGCTTCTTGCCGCTGAGGTCGGCGGGGGTTTTGATGCCGCTCTTCTTGAGCGCCATCACGGCGGCGGGGGTGTTGTTGTAGACCACCATCACACCCACGGGCTTGTTGGGCGCGTCGGGGTTGTTGGCGTGGAATTCCATCAGCGAGGCCATGTCGGCAAAACCGATGTCGTAGGAGCCCGAGGCCACGCGCTGCACGGCGCCGCCCGAGCCGTTGCCGGCGTCGACGGTCACATCCAGACCCGCGTCCTTGAAGTAGCCCTTGGCCACGGGCAGCAGGAAGAAGGCGGCGGGGCCTTCGAAGC
This sequence comes from Comamonas sp. CAH-2, assembly GCF_009668305.1. NCBI lineage: Bacteria > Pseudomonadati > Pseudomonadota > Betaproteobacteria > Burkholderiales > Comamonadaceae > Comamonas > Comamonas sp. CAH-2. The sequence goes on along the minus strand of NZ_VSWF01000006.1, from coordinate 7,296 downwards.
GCCAGTCCAGCTGGAACTTCAGGGGCGTGGTCTGCGCGTGGGCCATGCCCAGGCTGCCCACCAGGGCCAGTGCTGCGGTTGCTTGCAGGAAGCTGCGTTTTTGCATGGGAACTCCAGGATCAAAGCGGTTGGAAAGGTCCACAGCGTTGCAAGTCCAGGGGGCGCTGCGGCGTTCGTAACCAGCAGTGAGCAAAAACAATGCCTGCTTTTTTGTATGCAGTTTTTGTATGGTGTCGCAGGGATTGCGCTGCTTTGGTGCGCCAGGGGCCGCAGGTGCACCAAGGTGATTGCAGGGGCCTGCCGGCTGCCGCAAAATGCTGCATCGCAGCAAATGGCTGCACCTGTTGGAATCTTTTTGCCATGGCCCGTATCCAGTTCGCTGACTTTGACGACGCAGTGTTTGCCACCCGCCTGGTGTGTCCCGCCCCCTTGCACCCCGGCGCGCACACGGACAATGTGCAACTGCTGCAACTGGCCTCGCAGACGCGCATGCAGTTCTTCGCCCAGTGGCGCTGGCGCGAGAGTGATGTGGCGGGCGTGCGCGTCTTCGTCGGCGATCAGGCCGTGCAGTACCGGGCCGAGGCCTTTCCGCACCAGGCCGTGGAGGTGCAGATGGCCGTGCGCGACATCGCGGCCAAGGGCTTTGACCTGGTCTGGCGTCTGGTCGATGCCGACAGCGGCACGCTGCTGGCCCTGGGCAAGATCGGCGTCGTCTGCGTGGACCCGCACAGCAAGCGCCCCTGTGCCCTGCCCGAGGCCCTGCGCCAGCGCTTGCAGCAACTGCAGCCGCTGCTGGCAGAGGCCTGATCTGGCGCGGCCCCTCTCCGCACGGGCGCATGGCCCCCGGGTGGCCTGCCGGACCGGGGAGCGCCAGCGCCTGCGGCCCCTTGGTGCTGTGCAGCAGCCTGGTGCTGGTGCTGGTGCTGGTGCTGCGCGGCGGCCGTGGCGCTACTGAAATCCATAGTGGCTTGCGCGCGCTGTTCCTGAATTTCAGAGACCTTTCATCCTGCAATGCCCGAAGGGAAAGCGCAGTCAGCTCTTATTTTTGAGAATGCGACGCCAGCCACTCCGCACGCGACAGGCGGTACAGGCAATGTTCGGCCAGCGCGTGGTCGGCCGGCAGTGCCGGGTGCACGAAGGTGTGCGGATCCGCCCGCATGCCCAGGCGCTGCATCACCGCCAGGGACGGTGTGTTGGGCAGGGCGGTGAAGGCCACGACCTCGTCCAGCCCCAGCGTGGTCAGCGCCCAGTCCACGCAGGCCCTGGCGCCTTCCGTAGCCAGGCCCTGGCCCCAGTAGCGCGGCCGCAGGCGCCAGCCCACTTCCACACAGGGGCTGCAAGGCAGGTCGTCGCGCGGGCGGTTCAGGCCGATCATGCCGATGCATTCGCCACTGGCGCGGTGCTCGGCCGCCCAGAACCCCCAGCCCTGCTCGTCGATGCGGGCCTGAAAGCGGGCCACCAGGGCATCGCTGTCGGCCCGCGACAGGGTGGTCGGAAAGTAGCGCATGGCCTGCGCATCGGCGTGCAACTGGGCCATCGTCGGCAAATCGCTGACCTGCCAGGGGCGCAGGTGCAGGCGGTCGGTCGTCAGGCGGACAGGGAGGGCGGTGGTCATGGTGGGGCAGTGTAGACGTGGGCCATCGCCCCATCGCCCCATCGCCCCATCGCCCCATCAACCCATCAACCCATCAACCCATCAACCCATCAACCCATCAACCGGCGGCAGACCCGATCTCCGTGGCTGCGTGCGGGCCACAGGTCTGCCGCAGACCAGGCGCAGGTTGGTACGCACAAGAAGTTTCAGTTTTTTCTGAAAAATCCGGTACACGTGTGCAGGTCGTGGACTTTCTTTCCCATGAACAATGGACTTTTTTTCTCACTCATGATTGTTAGGCAGCAGTCCCGCGTGCGCTTTCGCCTTGAAAGCTAGTGGGCACTGACTGTACGGAGAGGTTCTCATGCAAAAGAACAAGCAGCCGCAGTCCACTGCGGCACGCGTATGGCTGTGCATACTGGGGGCAGTGCTGGCGTTGGCCGGTCTGTTCTTCCTGGTGGGCGGCGGCAAGCTGATCACCCTGGGCGGCAGCTGGTACTTTGCGCTGGCGGGCGCGGCCTTGCTGGCTTCGGGCGTGCAGTTCGTGCGCCAGCGCCCTGCAGGCGCCTGGATCTACCTGGGCGCTTTTGCCCTCACCGTCGCCTGGGCGCTGTGGGAAGTGGGTTTTGACTACTGGAGCCTGATCTCGCGCCTGCTGGCGCTGACGTTTGGTGCGGCCGTGGTCGCCGCCAGCCTGCCGCTGCTGCGCAAGGCCGCCGGCCAACCCGCGCAGACCAAGGCCGCGCTGTCGCTGGCCGGGGTGTTCCTGGTGGCCGGCCTGGCCGCCTTTGTGTCTATGTTCCAGATCCACCCCGAGGTGAAGGCCGCCAGCGCCGCCGCCACGCGCAAGCCGGTGGCACAGGGTGAGACGCAGCAGAACTGGGACCACTATGGCAACGGTTACAAGAACGACCGCTTTGCCGCGCTGGACCAGATCAACGCGGACAACGTCAACCAGTTAGAAGTGGCCTGGACCTACCGCACCGGTGACGTGCCCAAGTCCACGGGCGCTGGCGCCGAAGACCAGACCACCCCGCTGCAGGTGGGTGACAAGGTCTTCGTCTGCACCCCCAGCAACAACGTGATCGCGCTGGATGCCGACAGTGGCAAGGAGTTGTGGCGCCACGACGTCAACGCCCACGTCGGCGGTGTTTGGGAACGCTGCCGGGGCCTGGCCTATTTCGACGCCAACGCGCAGGTGGCCCAGCCGACCGTGCCGGGTTCCACCCCGGTGCAGGCCGTGGCCTTGCCCGCGGGCGCTAGCTGTGAGCGCCGCATCCTGATGAACTCCATCGATGCCCGCCTGTTCGCTATCAACGCCGACAACGGCGAGCTGTGCGCCGAGTTTGGCGACCACGGCGTGGTCGATCTGAAGCAGGGCATTGGCAACATTCCCAACCCGGCCTACTACACCCTGACGGCCGCCCCCACGGTGGCGGGCACCACGGTGGTGATCGGTGGCCGTGTGGCCGACAACGTGCAGGTGGACATGCCCGGCGGCGTGATCCGCGGCTTCGATGTGGTGACCGGTGCGTTGCGCTGGGCCTTCGACTCGGGTTCGAGCACGCCGAATGCCGTGCTCCAGCCCGGTGAGACCTACACCCGCTCTTCGGCGAACGTGTGGGCCGGTACCACCTACGACCCCAGCTCCAACACCGTGTACCTGCCCATGGGTTCGGCCTCGGTGGACCTGTACGGTGCGACCCGTTCGCCCATGGACCTGAAGTACGGCGCTTCCATCCTGGCGCTGGATGCCGCCACCGGCAAGGAAAAGTGGGTCTACCAGACCGTGCGCAACGACCTGTGGGACTTCGACATTCCCATGGCGCCCACGCTGATCGACTTCCCCCGCCAGGACGGCACGACCACCCCCGCGTTGGTGGTGGGCACCAAGGCCGGCCAGATCTTCGTGCTGGACCGCCACACCGGCCAGCCGCTGACCAAGGTGGAAGAAGTGGCCGTCAAGCCCGGCACCATTCCGAACGAGAAGTACGCGGCCACCCAGCCACTGTCCGTGGGCATGCCGCAGATTGGCACCCAGACCCTGACCGAAGCCGATATGTGGGGCGCCACGCCACTGGACCAACTGATGTGCCGTATCAAGTTCAAGTCCATGCGCTATGACGGCCTGTTCACCGTGCCGGACACCGATGTGTCGCTGAGCTTCCCCGGTTCGCTGGGTGGCATGAACTGGGGCGGCCTGTCGGCCGACCCGACCAACCACCTGCTCTTCGTGAACGACATGCGTCTGGGCCTGTGGGTCAAGATGGTGCCGCAGAAGCAGGACGCCGCGCTGTCGGATGGCGGTGAAGCACCGAACGCCGGCATGGGCCAGGTGCCCCTGGGGGGCACACCGTATGCCGTGGTCAAGGACCGCTTCATGTCGCCGCTGGGCATTCCTTGCCAGAAGCCCCCGTTTGGCACGCTGACGGCCATCGACATGAAGACCCAGCAAGTGGCCTGGCAGGTCCCCGTGGGCACCGTGCAGGACCAGGGCCCCATGGGCATCAAGATGCGCATGCCCTTCCCCGTGGGCCTGCCCACCCTGGGTGGCTCGCTGGCCACGCAAGGCGGTCTGGTGTTCTTCGCTGGCACGCAGGACTACTACCTGCGCGCATGGGACACCTCCACCGGCAAGGAAGTCTGGAAGGGCCGCCTGCCCGTGGGCAGCCAGGGTGGCCCCATGACCTACCAATCGCCCAAGACCGGCAAGCAGTACGTGGTGATTTCCGCAGGCGGCGCCCGCCAGTCGCCGGACCGTGGCGACTACGTGATCGCCTACGCCCTGCCTGGCGCTGCCAAGAAGTAAGCGCCAAGCCATCCAGCCTGCCTCGGTGGCAGGCTGGCACATGAAAAAGCCCTGCAAGCGCAGTCTGCGCCGCCAGGGCTTTTTTTATGGTCATCCCCGCGCACGCTGTGGCGGGCATGCAAGGTGCGGATCAGTACGTGTTCACGCGGTAGCTGCAGCCGACCAGCACCTGACCGGGGTGGGTGATCACGGTGGACACCTCATGGCTGATGACTGTGTTGAGCGTGCTGCTGCCCACCTTCTCCTGCGTGTGGTGTGCCACGCGCATCGCCATGTACTTGAAGTCATCGTCCCGCAGGGCCTCTTCGATGCCCAGCCGCTGGGCAACGTCCTGTGGCTTCACCTGGTCCAGCACGGCCAGCAAGGCGCCAGAGGCCAGGGCCACGCGCTGTGTGCGCCAGCCCAGCACGTCGATGGGCGCCGCCAGCTGGTACTCGTGCATGAAGGGGTTGGGCGTATCCTCGATGCGGGTCAGCCCCAGGGCCGCCGCCCCTTCGCCCGAGGCGCCCAAGGCCATCGCGTAGTCGTTGTACGTGGGAACGTCATACTTGCAGGCCACCATCTGGGCCACATCGACCTTGTGGGGGTCGGGCTCCCGCTGCTGGCTTTCTGCCGCCCCCGCGGCCATCACCGCCCCGGCTGCCATCACAATCCCCGCACGCACCATCGTCGAAAAACAAAATTGCACCATGTACCTCTCCAACCAAACCGGCATCCTACCCCCGTGCGCTATCGATTGTTGAGCAATGTCTTGCGATGGATCAGGGCGCTGGGGCGCAGGCGCCTGTGCCGCAGGGTGTGCCAGCGGGCCCTGGGCGTAGCGGCACTGCCCTGGCTGCTGGTCGCCTGTTCCACCGCTGCCCCTGCGGACATGGTGGCGCGCACCATCGACAGCCACTTTGCGGGTGAGCTGCAGTTGCTGCGCACCCTCCAATTGCAGCCTTCGGAGCCCATGGCGCGCTGGCAGGGGCGCTATGGCGTGTACCTGCGGGACCAAGCCACGGGCAGCGACTTCATGGTGCGGCTGGAGCCCGGCGAGGGTGCCGAGGCCCTGCGCGACAAGGTGCTGGTGGCCCGCGCCGCATCGCGTGAGTTCGTCGCTAGCCAGCGTGCGGCACTGGCGCAGTTGCAGCGCGCCGGCGTGCAGGGCGACTTCTTCTCGCTGCGCGCCCTGTCGCCGCTGTACGGCAGCATGCGCTGGTCGATTGCGGTTTTTGCGGACCCGCAGGCCCTGCACAAGGATGCCGACCTGCTGGACGAGGCGGTGCTGCGCGCTTTCTCGGAGGTGGTCCACCTGGACCCCGAGCCCATGATCGATATCTACCCGGCATCCTTGAAACCGGCATATGCCCAACCGCTGGCCAAGGGCTACCACGGCATGGTCGAGTTCATCCGGGGGGCGCCCGAGACCTTCATGCAGGCCCAGGACAGCGGGGGCGATGCCCACTGGCGGCTGGGTGCCCAGGCACGGCCGGCGCCCTACATCGTGAGCGCACGCCAGCCCCGCTTGCGTGCGGCGTGCTACGCCGAGATCGAGGCGATGCGCAGGCACAACCATCTGTTCCAGCGCTACCGCATCTACCTGGAGCCATCGCGCAGCCTGCTCGAGGCCTACCAGATCCCCGCCCGGCTGCAGGCGCAGGGTCTGCGGCAAGGCCATACCGCGTTTGCCCTGCTGGACCGTGTGCAGGGGCGCATGGTGTTGCGGGGCATCGTGGCCCCAGACGCCTTCGATGCGGGCGACATCCACGCCGTGTCCGGGGTGTATGCCTATGACTATGTGTTTGCCACGGACGAACTGCGGGTGCGTCCCCTGGCGCTGCCGGATGGTGTGCCGGCGTCGCCCTGAGCGGCCGCGCAGTGAGAAGCCCGCCGGGGCGCGGTGCGTGGCCGCGAGCGGGTACTGCCGGATGGCCAGGCTCTTGCCGTCCGCCACGTGGGCTGCGCGCAGGGTATGGAAGCGGCGTGGGTTTTACCTTGCGTGATACGCTGGCAGCCCCAGCTGATGAACAGTGACAGGCCCTGGCCGGATGGCCCCAGCGGGTCGCGCTGTGGCCATGGAGAACGGTATTGAGCGTGCAGAACCCAGAGACCCCCACCCCTTCCACCGAAGACACCGCCACGGCCGACATGCGCCAGGCCTTGCTGGAGGCCGGCAAGGAGGAGTTTGCCAACTTCGGCTATGACGGTGCGCGGCTGGAGCGCATTGCGGCCAAGGCCGGGTGCGCCAAGCGCATGCTGTACTACTACTTCGGCAACAAGAAGGATGTGTACCTGGCGGTGATTGAGCAGTGCTACAGCGACATCCGCGCGTCGGAGCAGCAGCTGGCGCTGGACACTCTGCCTCCGCGCGAGGCCTTGCGTGCCCTGGCCGTGCAGAGCTTCCACTACCACGAGAACAACCGCAACTTCACCCGGCTGGTGCTGCAGGAAAACTTCCAGGGCGGGGAGATGCTGCGCCAGGTGCCCACGATGGATGCCCTGCGCCAGGCGGCCCTGGAGCCCTTGCAGCGCATCCTGGATCGGGGCCAGCAGTCGGGCATTTTTCGCGCGGGCCTGGAAGCGGCCGATGTGCACTACCTGATCTCGGCCTTGTCCGGCTTTCGTGTGGACCATGCCTCCACCTGGGCGGGCTTGCTGCAGATCGATCTGCTGAGCGATCCCATCCGCAGCCGCCACCTGCAGTTGCTGCTGGACCAACTGGACGCCATGGTGGCCCTCCAGCCCTGAGACGGCGACCGGTCTGCCGCGCCCTAGGGCGGCCGTCGCAGGGATGACAGAGGGCGTGAATACGTGCATCTACACTTATTCCTGCGCCCTGATGCACGGGGCCAATGGAGACCACAATGCCCCCCAAGTCCTCCCCGTCCTCCCCGTCCTCCCCGTCCGCTGC
>NZ_VSWF01000069.1:0-5324 GCF_009668305.1 Comamonas sp. CAH-2 | reverse complement strand
GTGCTCATGGGTGGCGGGGGGCTGGGCCATGGCCGCTCAGCGCGGCAGGGCCTCTTGCTGGTTCATGGCGACCATGCCGCGCACGATGCGGTAGAGGAACCACAGCGAGATCACGCACCAGGCGATCCAGCCGGGCACGAAGAACAGCAGCCACAGCGGGGCGGTGAGCACGTACAGCACGCCGGCCCACAGCACGCTGCGGATGCGCCAGGCGAAATGCGAGGCGTGCCAGGTGCCGCTGGCGTCCGGGCGCTTGACCAGGTCGATGACCAGCGCGATCAGCAGCACCGCCACGCTGACCTGCGCCCCGGGCACCACCGCCGCAATCGCAACGATCAGGTGCAGCAGGTAGCTGACCCAGCCCCAGGCGTTGAGGCCATCGAGCGTGGCCTTGTCGACCGCGCGGACTTCGACGATGTCATCGTTCACTCGCTGTGTCCTTCCTGCGCGGCCCGTGCCTGGGCCTTGCGCAAAGCCTTTTCCTCCAGCCCGCTGGTGCCTTCACGGCGCTCCAGCTCGGCCACGACGTCGGCGGGCGTCAGCCCGTAGTGCGACAGGGCAATCATGGAGTGGAACCACAGATCCGCCACCTCGTACAGCAGCTTGCCCTTGTCGGCGCCATGGTCCACGTCCTTGGCGGCCATGACCACCTCGGTGGCCTCTTCGCCGATCTTCTTCAGAAAGGCGTCGGGGCCCTTGTGCAGCAGGCGCGCGACATAGCTTTTGTCGGGGTCGCCGCCGTTCACAGTTTTACGGCTTTCGATGACGGCCGCAAGACGCGCCAGCGCGCCTTCGACCGATGCAGGGTTGTGTGCAGACATGGTGCTTATTTGTAGATGGAGGCAGGATCTTTCAAGACCGGATCGATGGCCACCCACTGGCCGTCCCGCAGCACGCTGTAGAAGCAGGAGTGGCGGCCGGTGTGGCAGGCGATGCCGGGCGTGTGGCCCTGCTGGGTGATCTTGAGCAGGATGACGTCGTTGTCGCAGTCGATGCGCAGCTCGTGCACAGTCTGCACGTGGCCGGACTCCTCGCCCTTGGCCCACAGCTTGTTGCGCGAGCGGCTGAAGTACACGGCGCGGCCCAGCTCGGCCGTCTGCTGCAGCGCCTCGCGGTTCATCCAGGCGAACATCACCACGTCGCCCGTGGCCTGTTCCTGTGCAATCACGGGCACCAGGCCCTGGGCGTCCCATTTGACTTGATCGAGCCAGCTCATAGTCATTCCTGTTTGTATAGCTGCTTGCGCAAGCAAACCGCCACTTTCAACGATTAATCCATGGCCAACGCTGATACAACTAGCGCCAGCCGCTCATTTATTTCAACAGTGATGCCGCTGCGCGCCACCGTGGCGCGTTGCGGACCCAGCCCCTGCGGCAGCCATCGCCGCCGCACGCTGCCGCCCAGCCTCCGGCGTGGCAGCCCCACTCACAGGCGCACGGGAATGCCGCGCTCGCGCATGCGCTGCTTGGCCTGCTGCACCGTGTATTCGCCGTAGTGGAAGATGCTGGCGGCCAGCACCGCATCGGCACCGCCCTGCTGCACACCGTCGGCCAGGTGGTCCAGGTTGCCCACGCCGCCCGAGGCGATCACGGGCACGCCCACGGCATCGCTCACGGCCCGGGTCAGCGCCAGATCGAACCCGCTCTTGGTGCCGTCCTTGTCCATGCTGGTCAGCAAGATCTCGCCGGCGCCGCGCTGGGCCATCTCGGTGGCCCAGCGCACCACGTCCAGGCCCACGTTCTTGCGCCCACCGTGGCTGTACACGTCCCAGCCCGGGCCCATGGGCGTGCCGCCGGGGCCGATGCGCTGCTCGTCCTCGGGCGTGCGGCGCTTGGCGTCGATGGCCACGACGATGCACTGCGCGCCGTACTTGTCGCTGCAGGCGTTGATGGTGTCGGGGTTGGCGATGGCGGCGGAGTTGAAGCTGGTCTTGTCCGCCCCCGCGTTCAGCAGGCGGCGCACGTCTTCCACGCTGCGCACGCCACCGCCCACGGTCAGCGGGATGAAGACCTGGCTGGCCACGGCCTCGATGATGGGCAGGATCAGGTCGCGCCCGTCGCTGGTGGCGGTGATGTCCAGGAAGGTCAGCTCGTCCGCACCCTGGGCGTTGTAGCGCGCGGCGATTTCGACCGGGTCGCCCGCGTCGCGCAGTTCCAGAAAGTTGACCCCCTTGACCACACGGCCCCCGGTGACGTCCAAGCAAGGAATGATGCGTTTGGCGAGCATGAAAAGACTTTTTCTATCGGTTGAACAGCGAACACCGGCGACCGCCCCTCAGGCGACCACCTGCAAAGTTTGGGCCGCCTGCCAGCGCTGCCCCGGGTGCAGGGCCACGGGCTGGTTGATGGCGGCGGCTTCCACGCACAGCATGCGCATCCAGTCGGCGCCCTGCAGATCCGCCAGGGTGGCGCACAGGGCGGGGCCGGGGTTCCAGACCACGGTCTCGGGCCAGGCCGCATCCTGGTGGATGCGCAGCGTGCCGGCCGCATCGCGCAGCTCCAGCGGCTGGGCCGGGCGGGCGTAGACACGGTCCACCTCGGCGCCCAGCGCCACGGCGCCGGCCTGCACCTGCGGTGCAAAGTGGTGGGCCGCATCCCAGCAGGCCGCGCCGTCCAGGCCGTGCAGGGCGGCGATGTCGGCCCCCTGTACCGCCAGGTAGGTGTGTAGCGCGCCGGTGAAGGCCAAGGCGGTGCTGCCAGTGTTGGTGGCCGACAGCGTGATCTGCAGGGCGTCGGGCGACAGCGTCACCGCCAGCTCGGCCTGCAGGGCATGGGGAAAGTCCGGGTGCAGCGGCGCGGCGGCTGCCCACTGCCAGCGCGTGGTGACGGCATTGCCCTGCACCTCGGCCCCCAGCCAGTCCCAGGTGGTGCGCCGCGCCAGGCCATGCTTGGGCAGCGGGCCGCGCTGGTTGAACTGCGGAAAGCACACGGGCACACCGCCCCGGATGGCGGCCGTGCCATCCAGCACAGCACGGTCGGACAGGAACATGCGCTCCTGCCCCCGGGCGTTCCAGGACAGCACCTGGGCGCCGAAATCAGACACCCGCACGCTGTCGCCATGGGGCAGGGTGATGCGCGTGCAGCGCAGGCCGCGCCAGACTTCGCGCGCGGCGGGGGACGGGTTCATCCGGCGTCTTCTTCGTCGCCGCCGTTGAGCTGGTCGGCCAGCTTCTGGCCGGCGGCAAAGTCCAGGTCACCGGTGTAGATGGCGCGGCCGCAGATCACGCCCTCGATGCCCTCGTCCTCGACGGCGCACAGGGCTTCGATGTCCTGGATGCTGGCCAGACCGCCCGAGGCGATCACGGGGATGCGCACCGACTGCGCCAGCTTGACGGTGGCGTCGATGTTGATGCCCGACAGCATGCCGTCGCGGCCGATGTCGGTGTAGATGATGGATTCCACGCCCCAGTCCTCGAAGCGCTTGGCCGTGGGGATCACGTCCTGGCCGGTCAGCTTGCTCCAGCCGTCAACGGCGACCTTGCCGTCCTTGGCATCCAGGCCGACGATGATGTGGCCGCCAAAGGCGCTGCAGGCGTCCTGCAGGAAACCGGGGTTCTTCACCGCGGCGGTGCCGATGATGACGTACTCCAGGCCCGCGTCGAGGTACTTCTCGATGGTATCCAGGTCGCGGATGCCGCCACCTAGCTGCACGGGGATTTCACCGTCCACGGCCTTCAGGATCGCCTTGATGGCCGCCAGATTCTTGGGCTGTCCGGCAAAGGCACCGTTCAGGTCCACCAGGTGCAGACGGCGGGCGCCGGCTTCCAGCCACTTGCGGGCCATGTCAGCAGGGTCACCGAACGTGGTGGATTGGTCCATGTCACCTTGTTTGAGTCGGACGCATTGGCCGTCTTTGAGGTCGATGGCGGGAATCAGCAGCATGATGGGCTAAGGGCTTTGCCTAAGAGTTGGCCTCAGGGTGAAGTGGCCAGGGTTGAAGAAATCGGGGCTTACGGGTTCCAGTGCAGGAAGTTGCGGTACAGCTGAATGCCGTGGTCCGCGCTCTTCTCGGGGTGGAACTGCGTGGCAAAAATCTTATCGCGTGCGATGGCGGATGCAAACCGCCCCCCGTAATCTGTCTCAGCGGCGCAATGCGCGGCGTCAGCGGGTTGCGCATAAAAGCTGTGCACAAAGTAGAAGTAGGCCCCATCGGGGATGCCCTCCCACATGGCGTGGCGCACGCCGCCGGGGGCCGTGGGCACGACCTGGTTCCAGCCCATCTGCGGCACCTTGTAGCGGCTGCCGTCGGGCTGGGTGCGGCCGGCCAGGTCAAAGCGGCGCACCACCCCGGGGATCAGGCCCAGCGCCGGGGTGTCGCCCTCTTCGCTGTGGTCCAGCAGCATCTGCATGCCCACGCACACGCCGAACAGCGGCTTGGTGGCTGCGGCTTCCAGCACTGCTTCCTGCAGGCCCGAGGCCTTGAGTGCAGCCATGCAGTCACGCATGGCGCCCTGGCCGGGCAGCACGATGCGGCCGGCAGCGCGCACCTCGGCCGGGTCCTGGGTGACGATGACGCGCACGTCGGTCCCGGCGGCCGCATGCAGCACGGCCTGCGAGACCGAGCGCAGGTTGCCCATTTCGTAATCGACCACGGCCACGGTGTTGTTCATGGTACTCATAGCACTTTGCGCTGGTTGTTGCTGGTTTTCAGCAGGCTTTGGCTTGGAAACCGAGGTTTCACCAGCGCAAGCCGCTCACATTGTTCAGAGACTGCCCTTGGTCGAGGGGATCACGCCGGCCATGCGCTCGTCGCGCTCCAGCGCAAAGCGCAGGGCCCGGGCGAAGGCCTTGAAGATGGTCTCGCACTGGTGGTGGGCGTTGAAGCCCTTGAGGTTGTCGATGTGCAGCGTCACCCCGGCGTGGTTCACGAAGCCCTGGAAGAACTCGTAGACCAGCTGCGTGTCCAGCTCGCCGATGCGGCCGGCGGTGAACTTGCAGTCCAGGTGCAGGCCGGGGCGGCCCGAGAAGTCGATCACCACGCGGCTCAGGGCCTCGTCCAGCGGCACATAGGCATGACCGTAGCGGCGGATGCCCTTCTTGTCGCCCACGGCCTTGGCAAAGGCCTGGCCCAGGGTGATGCCAATGTCTTCCACGGTGTGGTGGCCGTCGATGTGCAGGTCGCCCGCACACTCGATGTCCAGGTCGATCAGGCCGTGGCGCGCGATCTGGTCCAGCATGTGGTCCAGAAAGCCGATGCCGGAGTTCAGCCGCGCCTTGCCGCTGCCATCGAGGTCCACGCGCACCTGCACGCGGGTTTCGGCGGTATTGCGCTGCACTTCGGCGACGCGGGGGTGGTGGCCCTCGGCGGTGGCGGGGGCGGTGGAG
>NZ_VSWF01000068.1:0-5454 GCF_009668305.1 Comamonas sp. CAH-2 | reverse complement strand
GCTGTAAGAGCCTGGCGATGACCTACTTTCACACGGGAATCCGCACTATCATCGGCGCAAAGTCGTTTCACTGTCCTGTTCGGGATGGGAAGGAGTGGGGCCAACTTGCTATGGTCACCAGGCATAACTTGTAGCAAAGCAGCTTATCGCTACCTTGCAAATTCATAGAGCCTAATCAGCTTTTATTCGATTGCGCACATTGGCATAAAGTCTTTTGAACACTGCACAGCAGTATCAAAGTTATAGGGTCAAGCCTCACGGGCAATTAGTACTGGTTAGCTTAACGCATTACTGCGCTTCCACACCCAGCCTATCAACGTCGTGGTCTACAACGACCCTTCAGGGGGCTCAAGGCCCCGGCAGATCTTATCTTGAAACGAGTTTCCCGCTTAGATGCTTTCAGCGGTTATCTCTTCCACACGTAGCTACCCTGCGATGCCACTGGCGTGACAACAGGTACACCAGAGGTGTGTCCACTCCGGTCCTCTCGTACTAGGAGCAGGCTTCCTCAAATCTGCAGCGCCCACGGAAGATAGGGACAAAACTGTCTCACGACGTTTTAAACCCAGCTCACGTACCTCTTTAAATGGCGAACAGCCATACCCTTGGGACCGACTACAGCCCCAGGATGAGATGAGCCGACATCGAGGTGCCAAACACCGCCGTCGATATGAACTCTTGGGCGGTATCAGCCTGTTATCCCCAGAGTACCTTTTATCCGTTGAGCGATGGCCCTTCCATACAGAACCACCGGATCACTATGTCCTGCTTTCGCATCTGCTCGACTTGTCAGTCTCGCAGTTAAGCACGCTTATGCCATTGCACTATTAGCACGATGTCCGACCGTACCTAGCGTACCTTCGAACTCCTCCGTTACGCTTTGGGAGGAGACCGCCCCAGTCAAACTGCCTACCATGCACTGTCCCCGATCCAGATAATGGACCTAGGTTAGAACCTCAAACGCACCAGGGTGGTATTTCAACGTCGGCTCCACCAGAACTAGCGTCCTGGCTTCAAAGCCTCCCACCTATCCTACACAGATCCGTTCAAAGTCCAATACAAAGCTACAGTAAAGGTTCATGGGGTCTTTCCGTCTTTCCGCGGGGAGATTGCATCATCACAAACATTTCAACTTCGCTGAGTCTCAGGAGGAGACAGTGTGGCCATCGTTACGCCATTCGTGCAGGTCGGAACTTACCCGACAAGGAATTTCGCTACCTTAGGACCGTTATAGTTACGGCCGCCGTTTACTGGGACTTCAATCAAGAGCTTGCACCCCATCATTTAATCTTCCAGCACCGGGCAGGCGTCACACCCTATACGTCCACTTTCGTGTTTGCAGAGTGCTGTGTTTTTATTAAACAGTCGCAGCCACCGATTTTTTGCAACCCCATTGAGCTCCGTTTGTTCAACTTCACCTACTAGGGGCATACCTTCTCCCGAAGTTACGGTATCAATTTGCCGAGTTCCTTCTCCTGAGTTCTCTCAAGCGCCTTAGAATACTCATCTCGCGCACCAGTGTCGGTTTGCGGTACGGTCGTCAATAGCTGAAGCTTAGTGGCTTTTCCTGGAAGCAGGGTATCACTCACTTCGTGTGCAAGCACACTCGTTATCACCCCTCATCTCAGCCCGGCGGATTTGCCTACCAGGCACGACTACAGGCTTGAACCAACTATTCCAACAGTTGGCTGAGCTAACCTTCTCCGTCCCCACATCGCACTATTGATCGGTACAGGAATATTGACCTGTTTCCCATCAGCTACGCATCTCTGCCTCGCCTTAGGGGCCGACTCACCCTACGCCGATGAACGTTGCGTAGGAAACCTTGCGCTTACGGCGAGGGGGCTTTTCACCCCCTTTAACGCTACTCATGTCAGCATTCGCACTTCTGATACCTCCAGCATCCGTTACCAGACACCTTCACAGGCTTACAGAACGCTCTCCTACCACGTGCAATAAATTGCACATCCGCAGCTTCGGTAACTGGCTTAGCCCCGTTACATCTTCCGCGCAGGACGACTCGATCAGTGAGCTATTACGCTTTCTTTAAATGATGGCTGCTTCTAAGCCAACATCCTGACTGTTTTAGCCTTCCCACTTCGTTTCCCACTTAGCCAATTTTAGGGACCTTAGCTGGCGGTCTGGGTTGTTTCCCTCTTGAGTCCGGACGTTAGCACCCGGTGCTCTGTCTCCCAAGCTGTACTCTGCGGTATTCGGAGTTTGCCTTGGTTTGGTAAGTCGCCATGACCCCCTAGCCAAAACAGTGCTCTACCCCCGCAGGTAATACTTGAGGCACTACCTAAATAGTTTTCGGAGAGAACCAGCTATTTCCAAGTTTGTTTAGCCTTTCACCCCTAACCACAGCTCATCCGCTGATTTTGCAACATCAGTCGGTTCGGACCTCCAGTACCTGTTACGGCACCTTCATCCTGGCCATGGTTAGATCACTTGGTTTCGGGTCTACACCCAGCGACTGAACGCCCTATTCGGACTCGATTTCTCTACGCCTTCCCTATTCGGTTAAGCTTGCCACTGAATGTAAGTCGCTGACCCATTATACAAAAGGTACGCCGTCACCCCTTTCGAGGCTCCGACTTTTTGTAAGCATACGGTTTCAGGATCTATTTCACTCCCCTCCCGGGGTTCTTTTCGCCTTTCCCTCACGGTACTGGTTCACTATCGGTCGATTACGAGTATTTAGCCTTGGAGGATGGTCCCCCCATATTCAGACAGGATTACACGTGTCCCGCCCTACTTTTCTCTAGCTCAGTACCACACGTCAGTTTTCACATACAGGGCTATCACCTACTATGGCCGGACTTTCCATTCCGTTTTGTTAACCGTCGTGCTATCACTAGAAGGCTCCTCCGAATTCGCTCGCCACTACTATCGGAATCTCGGTTGATGTCTTTTCCTCTGGGTACTTAGATGTTTCAGTTCTCCAGGTTCGCCTCGTTAGCCTATGTATTCAGCTAACGATACCCTTGCGGGTGGGTTTCCCCATTCAGAAATCTCCGGATCAAAGCTTATTTGCCAGCTCCCCGAAGCTTATCGCAGGCTATCACGTCTTTCTTCGCCTGTAATCGCCAAGGCATCCACCATATGCTCTTAGTCACTTGACCCTATAACTTTGATCTCTGTTGCCAGAGCTCGCCATTTCGAGTTCAAAGACTGGTGAGGTCTTGCACCTCACGCGTTATGCCGTAATGTGAATGATTCTTCGGTTGCATCTTTTCAGACGCAGCCTAGAGAATGATTCGTCATTACATCGAATTCATTAGTTGAATTCGTGTGACGCAATCAAATAGTTGCTGGCGGCACGGTGCAATGTTTCATGCTTTCCGCCAGCAACGCTGATTTCGACTCTATGAATTTTTAAAGAACAGCCTATTGATCGGATCGATCAATACAAAAGCAGTCTTTGCAAGACTGCTTTTGTATTGAGGTGAGCCAACGATTATAGCACCATTCGGCGCTATCATTTTCTAACCAATCCTTGGTGGAGGATGACGGGATCGAACCGACGACCCCCTGCTTGCAAAGCAGGTGCTCTCCCAGCTGAGCTAATCCCCCATCGGGTTTTTCGCATTGGAAGTTTGGTGGGTCTAGTTGGGCTCGAACCAACGACCCCTGCGTTATCAACACAGTGCTCTAACCAGCTGAGCTACAGACCCAATCCATCAGAACTTGCGCTCCAACAGTTGCCATCCAACAACCGATAAGTGTGGGCGTTCAAACTTGAACTGCTTCATTTTCCAGAAAGGAGGTGATCCAGCCGCACCTTCCGATACGGCTACCTTGTTACGACTTCACCCCAGTCACGAACCCCGCCGTGGTAAGCGCCCTCCTTGCGGTTAGGCTACCTACTTCTGGCGAGACCCGCTCCCATGGTGTGACGGGCGGTGTGTACAAGACCCGGGAACGTATTCACCGTGACATTCTGATCCACGATTACTAGCGATTCCGACTTCACGCAGTCGAGTTGCAGACTGCGATCCGGACTACGACTGGCTTTATGGGATTAGCTCCCCCTCGCGGGTTGGCAACCCTTTGTACCAGCCATTGTATGACGTGTGTAGCCCCACCTATAAGGGCCATGAGGACTTGACGTCATCCCCACCTTCCTCCGGTTTGTCACCGGCAGTCCCATTAGAGTGCCCTTTCGTAGCAACTAATGGCAAGGGTTGCGCTCGTTGCGGGACTTAACCCAACATCTCACGACACGAGCTGACGACAGCCATGCAGCACCTGTGTTACGGCTCTCTTTCGAGCACTCCTCTATCTCTAAAGGATTCCGTACATGTCAAAGGTGGGTAAGGTTTTTCGCGTTGCATCGAATTAAACCACATCATCCACCGCTTGTGCGGGTCCCCGTCAATTCCTTTGAGTTTCAACCTTGCGGCCGTACTCCCCAGGCGGTCAACTTCACGCGTTAGCTTCGTTACTGAGTCAGTTAAGACCCAACAACCAGTTGACATCGTTTAGGGCGTGGACTACCAGGGTATCTAATCCTGTTTGCTCCCCACGCTTTCGTGCATGAGCGTCAGTACAGGCCCAGGGGATTGCCTTCGCCATCGGTGTTCCTCCGCATATCTACGCATTTCACTGCTACACGCGGAATTCCATCCCCCTCTGCCGTACTCTAGCCTTGCAGTCACAAAGGCAGTTCCCAGGTTGAGCCCGGGGATTTCACCTCTGTCTTACAAAACCGCCTGCGCACGCTTTACGCCCAGTAATTCCGATTAACGCTCGCACCCTACGTATTACCGCGGCTGCTGGCACGTAGTTAGCCGGTGCTTATTCTTACGGTACCGTCATGACCCCAGGGTATTAACCCAGGGCTTTTCGTTCCGTACAAAAGCAGTTTACAACCCGAAGGCCTTCATCCTGCACGCGGCATTGCTGGATCAGGCTTGCGCCCATTGTCCAAAATTCCCCACTGCTGCCTCCCGTAGGAGTCTGGGCCGTGTCTCAGTCCCAGTGTGGCTGATCGTCCTCTCAGACCAGCTACAGATCGTCGGCTTGGTAAGCTTTTATCCCACCAACTACCTAATCTGCCATCGGCCGCTCTAGTAGCACAAGGTCTTGCGATCCCCTGCTTTCATCCGTAGATCTCATGCGGTATTAGCCACTCTTTCGAGTAGTTATCCCCCACTACTAGGCACGTTCCGATGTATTACTCACCCGTTCGCCACTCGTCAGCATCCGAAGACCTGTTACCGTTCGACTTGCATGTGTAAGGCATGCCGCCAGCGTTCAATCTGAGCCAGGATCAAACTCTACAGTTCGATCTTGAATTTAAAGTCTTGCGACTCACTCATAAAAACGGAATTGAAGTGAACTTCACTTCTCTATTTCCATGAGCGTTTGTTTTTAGTTCTAAAGAACTTGGCAATTCGCCTTCAAACGCCCACGCTTATCGGCTGTATCTTTTTAAAGATGCAAACCTGAATC
>NZ_VSWF01000067.1:0-7814 GCF_009668305.1 Comamonas sp. CAH-2 | reverse complement strand
AGATGGGGCAGTGTCGGTGAAGTCCATGGCAATTTCCTCGGGCAAACGCTGTGCTGGGGGCCATTGTTGGAGGTGGCGACGTTTTCTTGAATAGTCGTACATCCATGTTTACTTGCGCAATATTGCAAGTAATGGGCGCATGTGATGTGTGCTGATGCGGCCGTGCCTTACTGCAACCCACCTCAACATCGGGTGCACGGGGCGGCAGCGCCCGACACCGGCGGTGCAGGCCCAGCGCGGCGGTACGCGGTCGCCGCCGCGCCTAGCGGCGCTGCTCCAGCGCCAGGCGCACGGCCAGGCCGGCCAGCACCGTGCCCATGATCCATTTCTGGGCCCGCAGCCAGTGCGGGTTGCCCTGGAACCAGCGGGCGATGTGAGCGGCGAACAGCGTGATCAGCAGGTTGACGCTGAAGCTGGTGGTGATCTGGACCATGCCCAGCGTCATGCTCTGCCAGAACACCGAGCCGTGCGCGGCGCTGACGAACTGCGGGAAGATGGACAGGTAGAACATCGCCACCTTGGGGTTGAGGATGCTGGTGAGCAGGCCCATGGCAAACAGCCTGCGCGGCGATTCGGCCGGCAGGGGCAGGGTTGGGTCGAAAGGCGATGCCCCACCGGGCCGGACGGTTTGCCAGGCCATCCACAGCAGGTAGGCAGCCCCGGCCCATTTCAGCACTTCAAACGCCAGCGGCACGGCCATGAACAGCGCGGTGATGCCCAGGCTGGCCGCCAGCATGTGCACAAAAAAGCCCAGCACCACGCCGGCCAGCGAAATGACGCCGGCGGCGCGCCCCTGGCAGAGGGAGCGTGAGATCAGGTACAGCATGTTGGGCCCCGGGGTCAGGACCAGCAGCAGGGAGGCGCCGGCGAACACCAGCAGATCGTGGACGGGCATCATGGTGGGCCGCAACGCGCAAGACAGGGTGTTCGATTACACCAGGGGGCCGGGCCGCCTGGCAAGCCACCGTGCGACCAGCCGTGGTCCGCTGGGGTGCAGCCATGGCGACCTGCGGCCCACCGCTAGGCAGCTGGTGCAAAACTTGCTCTAATCCCAGCCATGACGCCACGGCCTGCTCCCATTTCTGCATCGGACCTTCACCCCGCCAGTGCTTCGGCGGACGGGGGCACGCCGGCGCCCCAGGGCCGCTCGCGGGCGGTGCTGGGCCAGCTCAGCGACATGGACCTGCGCCTGCTGCGCATCTTCAAGAGCGTGGTGGAGTGCGGTGGCATGTCGGCTGCCGAGCTGGAACTGAACATCAGCGCCTCCACGCTGAGTCGCCACATGAAGGACCTGGAAGAGCGCCTGGGCCTGGTGCTGTGCCGCCGTGGGCGCGCCGGCTTCGCCCTCACGCCCGAGGGCGCTCAGGTCTACGAGGCCACCTTGCAGCTGCTGGGCGGGGTGGGCCTGTTTCGCAGTCGCATCCATGCCATCCATGACCGCATGGGGGGCAGCCTGGAAATCGCGGTGTTCGACAAGACCGTGACCAACCCGCAGGCGCACATCGATCGGGCCCTCCAGGCCTTTCACCAGCAGGCGCCCGATGTGGAGATCCAGCTGCATGTGACCCACATGCACGAGATCGAGCGGGGCCTGATGGACGGGCGCTTCCAGGTGGGCGTGATCCCTGCACACCGCAGCTCGGGCAGTCTGGTGTACCGCGAC
Source organism: Comamonas sp. CAH-2 (assembly GCF_009668305.1). Classification (NCBI taxonomy): domain Bacteria; kingdom Pseudomonadati; phylum Pseudomonadota; class Betaproteobacteria; order Burkholderiales; family Comamonadaceae; genus Comamonas; species Comamonas sp. CAH-2. Next base: position 6,151 of record NZ_VSWF01000067.1, on the reverse strand, counting down.
CTGTTTGCCGAGCACATGCTGCTGTACTGCGGCCCCGGCCACCCCCTGTACGGCGCGGACCACAGCCAGCTGGACTGGCCGCACCTGCAGGCGCATGCGTTCGCGGGGTTGGGCTACCACTCGCCCAACATGGAGCTGGCCCACCGCGTGGGCCTGCGCCGCAGGGCCACCGGCTTTGACCAGGAGGCGATTGCCACCCTGGTGCAGACCGGCTGCTACCTGGGCTTCCTGCCCGACCACTACGGGCGTCTGCTGCAGGCCACCGGCCGGTTGCAGGCGATTGCGCCCGAGCGCTTTCACTACGACTGCCAGTTCGTCGCCATGTGGCGCCTGTCGCCGGCCCCCAGCCGTGCGGCGCAGGTCTTCATCGATTGCCTGGTGCAGGCGCACGCGGGCTAGGCGCCCGGTGTTGCCGGCATGGCTGGGGCACCGTTCACGATCAGCACCGGCAGTGTGGCGCGGCGCAAGACCTGGTCGGCCACGGAGCCCAGCAGCACCGATTCGGCCGCCGTCAGCCCGTGCGAGCCGACGGCAATGCCCAGGCTGCCCAGCCTGTGCGCCAGGCCCACAATCTCGTCAGCGGCCTCTCCCATGAGGACATGCAGGTTCCACGGGATGGACGCCATCTCCAGCAGGCGGCGCGCGGGGGCCGTGGTGGCCCAGCCGCCGCGTGCCAGTTCGGTTTCTGCGGCTTCCTTGCTCAGCCAGGATTGCACGTGCACCAGATCGATGCCGGTCCCCTGGCCCAGGGCCACCAGGCGGGCCGCCGCCTGCACGGCGTGCAAGGCACAGGCCGAGCCATCAACCGCCACCAGCCAGCGCGCACTGCCGGCCTGCTGAGCTTCTGCCGTGCCCAGCCATGCCACGGCGACGAGCCGGCCCAGGTCATCACGCTGGACCCGGTCAGGAGTGGGGATGCGGTCGTGATCATGGGACGTGGACAGGGTCATAGCGCACTCCGGGTTTTACGGTGGGAGAGGTGCATGCTCAGCAGCACCGAGGCCAGAACGATGGACCCGACGATCACCAGCGACCACTGCACCGGCATGTGGAACCAGGGCATGGCCAGCATCTTGCCGCCGATATAGATCAGCACCAGGGCCAGGCCGTACTTGAGCAGGTGGAAGCGCTCGGCCATGTCGGCCAGCAGGAAGTACAGCGCCCGCAGACCCATGATGGCGAAGATGTTGGACGTGAACACGATGAAGGGGTCGGTGGTCACGGCGAAGATGGCCGGGATGCTGTCGACGGCAAACACCAAGTCGCTGGCTTCGATCATCATCAGCACCAGGAACATCGGCGTTGCGTAGCGCAGGCCGTCGATGCGCACGAAGAAGGCCTGCCCATGAAAACCGGGCGTGATGCGCATGTGGCCGCGCAGCCAGCGCAGCAAGGGGTTCTTTTCCAGGTCCGGTTGCTGGTCGGCCATGACCAGCATCTTGACCCCGGTGACCACCAGCAGCAGGCCGAAGACATAGAGCACCCAGGCAAACTGCGACACCAGCCAGATACCGCCCAGGATCATGACCGCACGCATCGCGATGGCGCCGAGCACGCCATACAGCAGCACGCGGCGCTGCAGCTCCGGCGGCACAGCGAAGTAGTTGAAGATCATCACGAAGACAAACATGTTGTCGACCGACAGGGCCTGCTCGATGAGGTAGCCGGTGAAGAACTCCAGCGCCTTGCGGTTGGCGATCTCGCGGCCAGCCGTGCCATCCAGGTACCACCACCACAGGGCGCCGAAGGTGATGGCCAGGGCCATCCAGGTGGCGGTCCAGCAGGCCGCTTCCCGCGCGGAAACGCGGTGCGCCTTGTTGCCACCTAGCACGAACAGGTCCAGCAGCAGCATGGCCAGCACGAAGGCGATGAATCCGGCCCACATCGGGCCGGTGGCCAGGGATTCGATGTTGCTCATGGGCAGGCTCCCGATAGGGTGTTGGACGTTGGCAGCACCGGCATGGCGCGGCGGGTGTCAGCCGCCGCGGTGGATGGGCTCAGTTCGCGGCCATCCACAAGGCCAGTAGGCCCGCCCCCGTACCGACACCGGCCGGAATGCCCACGCGCTCCAGCCGCGAGGCCGCTTCGCCTGCGATCACCTCCACGGGCACGCTGGTGCGCTCCAGCACCTGGTTGGTGACCGAGTTCTCGACCAGCCTGACCAGGGAACTCTTGCGTGCCGTGCCCATGACGATGGCATCGCACTGCAGCCGGCGTGCGGTCTCGACAATGCAGTCGACCCTGTCGCCCACTTCGCAATGCACGGTGTAGGCAATCCCGGCGCTGTCCAGTAACTGCCGCGCCGGCGCCAGTGCCTGCCGGGCCTGTTCCTGGTGGAACTCCATCCGACCTTCATCGCTGCTGTGGTCGCTGATGAATTTCGAGAAGGGAGGCTGCACGTTGAGCAGATGGATGTCGAGTTTGCGGTGCTTGCTGCATTCGCTGATGACGTGGCGTACCGCGCATTGCGAACTGGCGGAACCATCCGATGGGACAAGGACTTTCAACATGGCACGTCTCCTTGAAATGGGGCGGTCTGTCAGGAACATCGCGTGCAGGTCCGGTGGTGGTCCAAGGGCTGTGCCGTGGCAAGGTCACCGGTCTTGCACAGAATGCAGCCCCACGATAGCGGGGCACCGGATTTGTAAAAGCAGATAATTGGGAAACCTCAGTTCTGGAAAACCGAACCATGGGCACAGGCTTCAGTTACCGGCATCTGTACTACTTCTGGGTGGTCGCCAAGGAGGGGGGCATGGCCCGCGCCGCAGCCCGCCTGGGCATGGCCGTGCAGACCGTGAGCACCCAGGTGCGCGAGCTGGAGCGTTCGCTGGGCTATGCCTTGTTCAAGCCCGCCGGGCGGGGCGTGGCGCTGACGGAGGCCGGCATCGCCGCCATGCGCCAGGCCGAGCAGATTTTCCAGTTGGGGGAACAGCTGCCCGACGTCGTGCGTGACGCCGTGGGTTCGCCCTCGGTGCGGCTGGTGATCGGCATTTCCGATGAGCTGCCCAAGCTGGCGGTCCGCAGCCTGATCCAGCCGGTGCTGCGCGAGCCCCACCTGCGGCTGCTGTGCCTCGTCGACGAGTTCGAGGACTTGCTGGGCGATCTGGCGCTGCACCGGCTGGACATCGTGCTGGCCGACCGTGCCGCGCCGCCCAATCCCAGCCTGAAGGTGTACAGCCACGCGCTGGGGGCCTCGGCCCTGGCCTGGTACGCGCCCGCCTCGCTGTATGCGACGGCGCGCCGGGGCTTTCCGGATTCTCTGGCGCGCGTGCCCGTGCTGCTGCCCACCACCCACGCGGCCGTGCGCGCCCGGCTGGACCAGTGGTTCGAGCGCCTGGGGATCAAGCCGCACGTGGTGGGTGAATTCGAGGACAGCGCCTTGCTCAAGACCTTTGGTGCCGCCGGCATGGGGGTCTTTCCGATGGCCGGCCTGGTGCACGACGAACTGGTGTCGCGCTACGGGGTGAAGCGCGTGGGCGCCTGCGAAGGCGTCGAGGAGTACTTCTTCGCGATCGGCGCCAACAAGAAGGTACTGCACCCGCTGGTGCAAAGGCTGCTGCCCAACCAACGCTAGGAACACCTGGCACGGTGTGGGTGTGTTGCGAGACCGGCAGGGCAGTGCAGCGGGTGAGGGCTGGGTGCCCCAAAGAAAAAGCGCCGTAAAGGCGCTGGTTGATTGGCTATCTGGCGGAGGCTGTGTCCGCCATTTTTATGTTCGTTAAAGTTCGATAAAAAACTATAACATGCTGATTGTAAATAAAAATTTAAGCTTTGACTGTTCGTTGGAGTTCGGCGAAAATCGCTAACAGCCCATGTTTTATGTGGGCAGTATGTGGGACAGGACTTCAGGCCAGCACATGTATGCCACGTATCGCTAAGCAACTATCGGATCGAGCTGTAGCAGCTATCAAGACGGAGGGACGCCATCCCGTTGGAGGTGTTCCAGGATTGCACCTGCGTGTCACTGGGGAAGGACATCGTGGTTGGGTGCTTAGAGTGCAAGTTGGCGACAAACGATGTGATTACGGCTTGGGAGCCTATCCAGAAGTTTCATTAGCAGATGCTCGCGAGAGGGCTCGGGACATGCGTGGGCAGATTAATGCAGGCGAGGCTCCAGTCGGGTCTATGCGTGCACGCAAAGCTTTGCTGATCGAGAAAACCTTTGTGCGTACTTTTGAGAGTTGTGCCGAAGCATTTCTTGAAGACAAGGAAAAAGAATGGAAGAACCCCAAGCACCGACAGCAGTGGCGCAATACCTTGCAAAGCTACGTCTACCCCTTCATTGGGAAATTGGGCGTCGATGAGATTGAGCTTCCTCATGTCTTGGCTTGCTTAGAACCAATTTGGCATAGCAAAACAGAGACTGCCGTACGCGTGCGTGGCCGTATCGAGACAGTTCTCGATTGGGCTCAAGTACGCAAGTACAGAAAAAAGGAAAACGTAGCAAGATGGAAAGGGCATCTGGATAAGGTGCTGGCGACTCCTAGCAAGATCCAGAAGGTAGAACATCACAAAAGCATTCCCTATGGAGAAATAGCGGATTTTGTGAGCAAGCTCAAACTTCGTCAGGGGATGGCTGCAAAAGCTCTAACGCTTCTCATTCTCACATGTACTCGATCTGGTGAAGTACGTGGAGCTGAGTGGAGTGAGGTAGATCTTGATAAGGGGATCTGGACTATTCCCGCTGAGCGTATGAAAGCTGGCAAGGAGCACCGTATTGCGTTGTCAAGTGCAGCACTGGAGTTGCTGAGGGCGTTACCAAGGGTCGAAGGTAGCAATTTGCTTTTCCCCGGCACCAAGGGGCAACCGCTATCCGATATGACGCTCTTGGCAGTGATGCGCCGTATGGATGTGGCAGCAGTTCCGCACGGCTTTAGATCTACCTTCCGCGATTGGGTAGGTGACTGCACTTCGTATCCGTCTGATCTTGCTGAGGCGGCCTTAGCACATACATTAGAGAGCAAGGTCGAAGCCGCATACAGACGCTCCGATGCACTAGAGCGACGTCGCTCAATGATGGAGGATTGGGCGAAATTCTGTGCCAAGCAGTAATGGCAACATATGTTGCCCCTGTTTCGTGGAGTTCTTAGCTCCCTGCTTACGTGGCCTTTTTGCGCTGTGCCTCGTATCAGCGTTGCTCGTATTGCATAGGGCTGAGATACCTCAAGCTCGAATGCAATCTACGGTAATTGTAGAAGGCCATCCAGTTCATGATTGCCTGCCTTGCTTGCTCCCGAGTAGCGAAGCGCTGCCCATGCACGCAAGCGGTCTTCAATCGACCCCAGAAGCTTTCGATGGGCGAGTTGTCCCAGCAATTGCCTTTGCGGCTCATGGACGAGCGTATGCCCCAGCCTGCTAATGCGGCTTGGAAGCTCTGGCTGCAATATTGACTGCCCCTGTCGCTGTGGAATATGGCTCCAGGTTCAGGCCGCCTTCGCCACCAAGCCATTGCCATGGCATCTTTAACCAAGCTGCTTTGCATGTGGGGCTGAAATTCGCGCAGTTCCGGGTCTTCATCTTGGTCCAGAGACGGCATCACCGGCTCCAGCGACATGCCACATTTGGGACAAGTGCCCGGATGGTCCTGGCGAATCTCCGGATGCATGGGGCATGTGTAGACGGTGCCTGTCACCGAAGGTTGCGATACCAACGAAGAATCGGCACCTGCAGTGGTGCGCGATTGATGGCCGACGCGACGTTGTTGCATAAATCGTTGCTCTTCCAGCGGTAGGCTTGCTGCATGAGTCAGCCCCGCAAACCCCGCTATAGAACCAGCAACTGGAAGCAGTACAACGCATCCCTCAAAGCTCGAGGCTCTTTGACGGTGTGGCTGGACAAGGGTATGTGCTGGTTTGCCACGGCAAGTGGCAAACGCGGACGCAGTCGGAAGTTCTCTGATGCAGCAATCCAATTTTGTTTGACGCTCAAGAACCTGTTTGGCTTGGCACTGCGGCAGACCACGGGTCTTGCCGAGTCGGTGCTGCATTTGTGTGGGCTTGCTTGGCCGGTACCTGACTTCAGCACGCTGTGCCGGCGCCAGCTCGATTTGAATGTACAAGTGCCGTACACACGCAGCCAAGCGGGACTGCATTTGCTGGTTGATTCAACGGGAATCAAGTTCTTGGGTGAAGGCGAGTGGAAATGCAAAAAG
>NZ_VSWF01000066.1:0-8022 GCF_009668305.1 Comamonas sp. CAH-2 | reverse complement strand
GAGGGGGGGAACGTTCAGCATGGTGCTCTCCAGAGGCAACACAGGCCGACAAGGCCTTATCTGGCATGTCGGCAATTTGGCGGTGTTCTGAAGTGCCATTGGTCGAGATGGCGAGATTTACTGAAAAAAGGAAGCGGTTGACGCTGGATGGATAGGCTTTTCAGGGTCTAAAGAGATCGTGTGCCGCATCTGTCCTGCGGCAGCCGCTCACTTTTTGATGAACTGATATGGTGATGCTTGGATGGAGTGCATCTGATCCGGTCTTTTTGCCCCCAATCTGATGCTTTTGTTCCAGGGACGGCGCGCGCACAGTCGTTGCTGAGCGCAGCCAGGCGGTCCTGGCTGGCCTGCCCATTCCCGCTATGTCCCACGAAAACTCCTCCCCGCAACCCGGCGGCACCCCGCCGCTCCGCAAGACCATCCCCATTCAGGCCGCACCCCGTGCCGTGCCGTTCTACGAGCCGCGCACCAAGATCCAGCCGCGTTCCATCCAAGGCCTGTTTTCGCGCTGGCGCTGGGCCCTGGTGTGGGCCACGCAGCTGTTCTTCTACGTCGTGCCCTGGCTGCAGATCCATGGGCGCCAGGCCCTGCTGTTCGATCTGGAGCAGCGGCGTTTCTACGTCTTCGGCTGGCTGCTGTACCCGCAGGACTTCATCTACCTGACGGCGCTGCTCATCGTCAGCGCCCTGGCGCTGTTCCTGTTCACCACCGTGGCCGGGAGGCTGTGGTGTGGCTTCAGCTGCCCGCAGACGGTGTACACCGAGATCTTCATGTGGATCGAGCGCCGGCTGGAGGGCGACCGCAGTGCGCGCCTGCGCCTGGACGGTAGTGGCTGGACGCTGGAGAAAACGGCCCGGCGCGGCGGCAAGCACCTGCTTTGGCTGATGCTGTCGCTGTGGACGGGCTTCACCTTCGTGGGCTACTTCGTGCCCATCCGCGACCTGGCGGTGCAGGTGATGGCGCTGCAGGGGGCGTGGCAGATCTTCTGGATCGCCTTCTACGCCCTGGCCACCTACGGCAATGCCGGTTTCCTGCGCGAGCAGGTGTGCAAGTACATGTGCCCGTATGCGCGCTTTCAGAGCGCCATGTTCGACAAGGACACGCTGGTCGTCACCTACGACGCCGCGCGCGGCGAAGGCCGTGGCCCGCGGGCCAAGGGCGTGGATGCGCGCGCCCAGGGCCTGGGCGACTGCATCGACTGCAAGCTGTGCGTGCAGGTCTGCCCCGTGGGCATCGACATCCGTGACGGCCTGCAGTACGAATGCATTGGCTGCGGGCTGTGCATCGACGCCTGCAACGGCGTGATGGACAAGATGCACTATGCGCGTGGCCTGGTGCGGCTGAGCACGCAAAGCGCCCTGGCCCAGGGCTGGAGCCGTGCGCAGATGCTGCGCCGCGTGTTCCGCCCGCGCGTGCTGCTGTACGGGGCGGGGCTGCTGGCCATCACCGTGGCCATGGTCACCAGCCTGTCGGTGCGCGTGCCGCTGAAGGTGGATGTGGTGCGCGACCGTGGCACCCTGTCGCGCATCGTGGCCGGCGGCATGGTGGAGAACATCTACCGCGTGCAGATCGGCAATGCCACGGAAGTGCCGCAGCACTATGTGCTGTCGGCCGCGGGCCTGGACGGGCTGCGTGTGGCGTCGGATACCGCGGTGGCGCTGGGTGCGGCCGAAGACCGCTGGGTGGTCATCCGCCTGCAGGCGCCGTATGGGGCGGCGGCAGGTGGCTCGCACCCCGTGGCGATCGAGGTGCGCGCCCAGGCCGACCCGGCCATCCAGGTGGCCGCGCCGACCACCTTCCTGGTGCCGCGCTGAGCCGCGGCGCCACTCAGCCTGCGGCTTGCTGCATGCGGTGGCACCAGCTGCCCAGCTGCTGCAGGGCCTGGTCGGTGCGGGCGTCCCACAGCAGGCCGTAGTTCAGGCGGATGCAGCGGCCAAAGCGCTGGCTGGCCGAAAACACCGGCCCCGGCGCCAGGCTGATGCCTGCGGACAGGGCCTGCTGGTGCAGTTGCAGGGCATCGCAGCCGGGCGGCAGCTCGATCCACATGAAATAGCCGCCTTCGGGGCGCGTGGCGCGCGTGCCGGGCGGAAAGTGGCGGGCGATGGCCTGCGTCATCGCATCGCGCTGCATGGCCAGGGTGTGGCGCAGCTGGCGCAGGTGCTTGTCGAAGCCCACGCCTTCCAGGTAATGCGCCAGCGCGGCCTGGGCCGGGGCGTTGGTGCTGAGCGAGGTGGTCAGCTTCTGCCGTGCCACGGCCTGGGTGAAGCGCCCCGCCGCGGCCCAGCCGACACGCCAGGCCGGTGCCAGGCATTTGGAGAACGAGCTGCAGTGCAGCACCCAGCCTTCGCGGTCGTAGGCCTTCACGGGCAGCGGGCGGCGGGCGGAGAAGTACAGCTCGCCATACACATCGTCTTCGATCAGCGGGACCTGGTGGCGCGCCAGCAGCGCACACAGGGCCTGCTTGTGGGCCGTGGGCACCAGGCTGCCCAGCGGGTTGTGGAAGTTGCTCATCAGCCAGATGGCCTGCGGGCGGTGGCTGGTGATGGCGACTTCCAGCGCCGGCAGGTCGATGCCGTCGCGCGGGTGGGTGGGCACTTCCACTGCCTTCAGGCCCAGGCGCTCCAGCGCCTGCAGGGCGCCGTAGAAACACGGCGACTCCACCACCACGGTGCCGCCGGGCTGGGTGACCGCCGACAGGCACAGGTTCAGCGCCTCCAGCGCGCCGTTGGTGATGACCACATCGTCCATGTGCAGCGGCATGCCATCGGCCAGGTAGCGGCGGGCGATGTGGCGGCGCAGGCCGCTGTGGCCGGTGCTCAGGTCATCGAGCAGGGCCTGCGGCTGGGCCTGGCGTGCGCAGGCGGCCAGCGACTGCGCCAGCTTGTTCCACGGGAAGTGCTGGGGCGCGGGAAAGGCGCTGCCCAGGCCCACCGTGCCCGGCTGGAAGCTGGCTTGCAGGATCGAGAACACGCGTTCGCTGACATCCACCGTCAGCGAGGCCGGGGGCGGCAGCCGGGCGATCTCGGGCTCCGGCGGCGGGTGGTGGGCGCCCGAGGCCACGTAGTAGCCGGAACGCTCGCGCGCACGGATCAGCCCGCGCGCCTCCAGCAGGTAGTAGGCCTGGAACACCGTGGACGGGCTGACACCGCGTGCGGCGCAGCAACTGCGCACCGAGGGCAGCTTGTCGCCCGGCTGCAGCACGCCCGCATGGATGGACTGGGCGATGTCGGCGGCCAGGGTGGCGTAGCGCGTCAGGCTGGGGGAGGAGGCGGGTTCGGTGGACACAGCCACCCAGTGTAGGGGCTGTCCAGCGCCAGACTGCCCCGCCCCGGATTAGGCGGTGGCCGCGCTCTGCAGCAGGCCCTTGGCGCCATGTGGCTCGCAGCGCAGGTACTGCGGGGCGGCCGCCACCTGGGCGCCCAGCTGGCGGGCGGCCTCCCAGGGCCAGCGCGGGTTGTAGAGCATGGCGCGGGCCACGCCGATGGCATCGGCCTGGCCGGCATCCAGGATGGCCTGGGCCTGTTGCGCGTCGGTGATCAGGCCCACGGCAATCACGGGCATGGTCCCCTGCAGGTGGCGGCGCAGGCCGTCGGCCAGCGGCACCTGGTAGCCCGGGCCGATGGGGATCTGCTGCGCCGGGTGCAGGGCGGCGCTGGAGACATGCAGGAAGGCGCAGCCGCGCGCTGCCAGGGCCTGGGCCAGCTGGGTGCTTTGCGCCAGGTCCCAGCCGCCGTCCACCCAGTCGGTGGCGGAGATGCGCACGCCCAGCGGAAAGCCCGCTGGCAGGGCCACCTGGATGGCATCGAACACCTCCAGCGTCAGGCGCATGCGGTTGTCCAGGCTGCCGCCATAGGCGTCGTCGCGCAGGTTGGACAGGGGCGACAGGAACTGGTGCAGCAGGTAGCCGTGGGCGGCGTGCAGCTCCAGCGCATCCAGCCCCAGGCTGTGCGCGCGCAGGGCAGCATCGACGAAGGCCTGCTTGATGCGGGCAATGTCCTCCAGCGTGGCGCTGGCTGGCAGTGGGTCGGTGGGCATGAAGCCCTGGGCGCTGGCGCTGATCGTGGGCCAGGCCTCGGGGTGGTCGGCAGGCAGGGCGCCACCACCTTCCCAGGGGCGGCGGCTGCTGGCCTTGCGACCGGCGTGGGCCAGCTGCATACACACGGGCATGGGGCTGTGGCGGCGGATGTGCGCCAGCACCGGGCGCAGCGCCTGCACCTGGGCATCGTTCCACAGGCCCAGGTCGTGGGCGCTGATGCGGCCCCGCGCCTCGACGGCGGTGGCCTCCAGGATCAGCAGGCCGGCGCCGGACTGGGCCAGCTGGCCGTAGTGCATCAGGTGCCAGCTGGTGGCACAGCCTTCCTCGGCCGAGTACATGCACATCGGGGGAATGACGATGCGGTTGGCCAGTTCCAGCGAGCCGAATCGGATGGGGGAGAACAAAGCGGGCATGGTGGGCGCGTCCCTTCACAGCAAATCTTGCGCCGCAGCATGACACAAAAAAAGCGCGCCACCGATCCCGTCGGTGACGCGCTGCGGCAGGGGCGGCTGCGGGCTCAGGCCTGCTCGGCCAGCAGCTCCTGCAGGGTCTTGACCTGCAGGCGCAGGCGTTCGTTCTCGGCCTCCAGCTCGGCCACGCGGGCCTGCAGTTCCTCGGGCGAGGCCGGTGGTGCTGTATCCTGCGCATCGTCCGTGGCGGCGGGCTTGTCGGCCTTGGGCTTTTTCTTGGCCTCGCGCACGCGCTTGGCGGCCTGCTTCAGGCTCTCGGCACCCTCGGCGGCCACGGCCTGCTGCTCTTCCACGGGCAGGCTGGCAACCACGGCGGCGGCGTTCAGCGACAGCTCGCCGGCCTTGACGGCGGCGACCACTTCGGGGGCGGCCTTTTCCTGGATGGTCTCGATCATCTTGACCTGGCCGGCCGACAGGCGGGCGGCGCGGGCCAGTGCTTCGCGCGTGTCCAGGGCCTGGTCGGGCACCTTGGGGGTGTTGGCCAGGGCCTGGGCCACGGCGGGATTGGTGTCACCGTCCCAGGGCGCTTCGGCGCTGGACTCCGCCTTGGCGGCATTCACCGCTGCGGCAGCGGCGGCGCGGCGCTCGGCGATGATCTCGCGCTTGCGCAGTGCCAGCACGCCGCGCTGGAAGTCGGAGACGGAGCGGCGGCCCAGGTGCTGGTCGATCATCCACAGGTGGATGTCTTCCATGTTCTGGAAGCGTTCGTTCTGGATGGTCTGGAAGGGCAGGCCGTGCTTCTGGCAGATGCCGAAGCGGTTGTGGCCGTCGACCAGCACATTGCCCCACAGGACCAGGGCGTCGCGGCAGCCTTCGTCGAGGATGCTGCGCTCCAGCGCATCGTGTTCGTCGGGGGTCAGGGGGTCGATATAGGCCTTGAGTTCAGGCAGGACAACAATCTCTTCGGGGTTCATCAGGGTTCCAATCGGGCGGGCAGGCGCACTGTAGCGGTCTGCCGTGAAAAGTCAAAAGGCACCCGGGGGTGCCTTTGTGCCAAGACCGACACGGTCTTGAAAAGAGGAGCGGTTGGCGCAGGTCGATTCTAGGTTTCAGACTGAAAAGTATCGGAAATCCTTGAACAGCGCGCGCTGACCGCTATCAAAGATCAGGCCTGTTCGGGGTGCAGCAGGCGCGAGATCAGGCCGCCTTCGATCGGCCCCTCGACCGGGATGCGCACGCGCACGGGGTTGCCGGGCGCGACCTGCACGGGCTCGCCGTCCAGGTTGAACATCTGCTCCAGCTTCATGGTGCGGTTGCCGGTGGGGTGGATGATTTCGATCGTGTCGCCCACGGCGAAGCGGTTCATGGTTTCGATCTCGGCCAGGCCGTTCTCGTAGCCACGCACCTGGCCCACGAAGTGGCTGCGCTGCAGCACCGAGGTGCCGGTCTCGTAGTTCTGGTAGTCGTTGGCGGGGCGGCGCTCCAGCAGACCGCCGGTGTAACCACGGTTGGCCAGGCCTTCCAGCTCGGTGATCAGGTGCGGGTTGAAGGGGCGGCCAGCCACGGCGTCGTCGATCGCGCGTCGGTAGGTCTGCGCGGTACGGGCGACGTAGTACAGGCTCTTGGTGCGGCCTTCGATCTTCAGCGAGTCCACGCCGATCTTGGTCAGGCGCTCGACGTGCTCCACGGCGCGCAGGTCCTTGGAGTTCATGATGTAGGTGCCGTGCTCATCTTCCATGATGGGCATCATCTCGCCGGGGCGGCCCTTTTCTTCCAGCAGGTAGATGGCGTCGGCCTTGGGGTGGCGCTTCTGGTCGCCGCAGGTGCTGGTGAACTGGTTGTCGGCGTCGTTCTTGGCGTCTTCGAAGTTGAAGCCCTGCTCCATGGCCTGGCCCAGCGCCTCGCCGGTGTTGGGGTCCACATCGGCGCCATGGGTCTTGTATTCCCAGCGGCAGGCATTGGTGCAGGTGCCCTGGTTGGGGTCGCGTCGGTTGAAGTAGCCCGACAGCAGGCAGCGGCCCGAGTAGGCGATGCACAGCGCGCCGTGCACAAACACTTCCAACTCCATATCGGGGCATTCCTGGCGGATCTTTTCGATCTCGTCCAGGCTCAGCTCGCGCGACAGGATGATGCGCTCCACGCCCATCTTCTGCCAGAACTTGACGGTGGCGTAGTTGGTGGTGTTGGCCTGCACGGACAGGTGGATCACGGCCTCGGGCCACTTTTCCTTGACCATCATGATCAGGCCGGGGTCGGCCATGATCAGCGCGTCGGGCTTGAGGGCGATGATGGGCTCGATATCGCGCAGGTAGGTGCGGATCTTGTCGTTGTGCGCAATGACGTTGGACGTCAGAAAGAACTTCTTGCCACGCTGGTGGGCTTCCTGGATGCCCTGGGCAATCTGCTCCATGCGGAACTCGTTGTTGCGCGCGCGCAGGGAGTAGCGCGGCTGGCCGGCGTACACGGCGTCGGCGCCAAAGTCGTAGGCGGCGCGCATCTTGTCGAGCGAGCCGGCGGGAAGCAACAGTTCGGGGGCTTTCATAGGGGGCTTATTTTCCTTGATTGGCGGCTGTCCGTCCTGGCGGTGGGGGCATGTACCCCCAGGCCGTGTGGCGGCGGCAGATAGCTCGCAATAAATGAGCTGCTGGCGCTGAAAGAACAAGGACTTCAGCCAGATAACTGTCTGAAGTCCTTGCTGGATTGGCGCCAGGCGCTCTGTAAATGATCAGTCTTGCGGGCGGAAACCGAAGTTGAACTCGCTGGGCACGGTGCCGTTGGTGTCCTTGGGCAGGGTCTCGGTCTTGTGCAGGGCGCGCACCACGGCGTCGTCCCAGGCCTTGTTGCCGCTGGACTTGACCAGCTGCACGCTGGTGATGGTGCCGTCCGGCGCCGCGCGCACCCGCACTTCGGCGCGCGGGTTGCCGCTGACCACGTCCGGATAGACGATGTTGGGCTTGACCTTGGCCGCCACGCGCGCGCCATAGCCGGCAGAATGGCCTGCCGTGCCGCCACCCGTGCCCTTGCCGCCGTTGGGGCCGCTGCTCTTTTCGGCAGATCCCGTGCCGCCGGAACCACCGGCCAGACCGGCCATGGCCTTGAGGTTTTCCTGGCGCATGCGCTCCAGTTCCTTGGCGGCCTTGGCCTCCTGGGCGGCCTGCTCCTTGCGGCGCTTGTCGTCGGCCGCCTTCTTCTCGGCGTCGGCCTTGGCCTTTTCGGCTTTCTCCTTCTCAGCCTTTTCTTTGGCGGCCTTGTCCTTGGCGGCTTTTTCCTTTTCCGCCTTTTCGCGCTTTTCTTTTTCCAGGCGCTCCTTCTTCTCCTGCTCGGCCTTGTCACGCTTTTGCTGTTCCAGCTTGTCGCGCTTTTCCTGCTCGAGCTTTTCCTTGCGCGCCTCTTCCGCCTTCTCCTTGTCACGCTTGGCTTTTTCGGCCTTTTCGCGCTCGGCCTTGTCCTTGGCCTTCTGGGCTTCCAGCTCGCGCTGCCGTGCAGCAGCGCGTCGTAGTGCAGGGCGTCGGACTTGTGAAAGCCGGCCAGGTCGCGCGTGAACATGTCAATCGCGGTGGCCTCGTTGCGGCCGAC
>NZ_VSWF01000065.1:0-9865 GCF_009668305.1 Comamonas sp. CAH-2 | reverse complement strand
CCCACACCGGCCCCACGCCCGACCGCGCAGCTGGCCGCCAAACCCGCCAGTGCCAAGCTGCCGGCAGCCACCCCCGCCCCCAGCAAGCCGGCGGCTGCACCTGCAGTCGACACCAGCGACGAGTGGGAAAGCTTTTAAGCGCCACGCAGATTACAAGCAAAATCAGGCTCCAGCCTTTGCACAGCAAGCGCTGACAGCTATCAAAAAAGCCAGTCCGAGGACTGGCTTTTTTGCATGCGGCGGGACCCTACTCAGGCGGCTGCAGTTTCCGCGTCCAGCGCGGGGTAGTCGTTGTAGCCGGTGGCGTCGGCGCTGTAGATGGTGCTGGCGTTCAGCGGATTCAGCGGCGCGCCCTGGGCGAAGCGGGCCGGCAGGTCGGGGTTGGCGATGAACACGCGGCCAAAGGCCACGGCATCGGCCGCACCGCGGGCCAGCAGGGCTTCGGCATCCTGCTGGCTCATGCCGTCGTTGGCGATGTAGGTGCCGCTGTAGATCTTGCGCAGGTGCTGGCCGATGGGCAGCACGCCGTCCTTGAGCTCTTCGCGCGAGAAGATGAAGCCCAGCTTGCGCGCTTCGATCTGCTGCGCCACATAGCTGAACAGCGCCACGGGGTCGCTGTCGCGCATGCTGTGGGTGTTGCTCATGGGGTTCAGGTGCACGCCGATGCGCTCGGCCGGCCATTCCTGGGCCAGCGCGTCCAGCACTTCCAGCAGGAAGCGCGCACGGTTTTCGATGCTGCCGCCGTACTGGTCGGTGCGCTGGTTGCTGCCATCGTGCAGGAACTGGTCGAACAGATAGCCATTGGCGGCGTGCACTTCGATGAAGTCAAAACCGGCCGCCTTGGCGTTGCGGGCGGCCTGCACGAAGTCCTGGACGATGCCGGCGATCTCGGCCGTCTCCAGCGCGCGTGGCACGGTGTAGTCGCGCTTGGGGCGCAGCACGGCCACTTGGCCTTCGGGGGCGATGGCGCTGGGGGCCACGGGCAGTTGGCCATCCAGCAGCTCGGGGTCGGAGATGCGGCCCACGTGCCACAGCTGCACGGCAATGTGGCCACCGGCGGCATGCACGGCCTCGGTCACGCGCTTCCAGCCGGCCACCTGCTCGTCCGACCAAATGCCGGGGGTGTTGGGGTAGCCCACGCCCTGGGGGCTGACCGAGGTGGCCTCGGTCAGGATCAGGCCGGCGCCCGCGCGCTGGCGGTAGTGCGTGACCTGCAGGTCACCCGGCGCGCGGCCGTGGAAGGCGCGCATGCGGGTCAGCGGGGCCATCACCACGCGGTTGGGCAGGGTCACGGAACCGATCTTGAAGGGTTTTTGAAGTTGGGTCATGGAGGAAGGCTCGTCATCAAACAAAGGGCTGCCCCACGCCGTGCGGGGGCAGTTTGTGCCATCTAGGGGCAATCCCGAGTATTTCAAGCTGGTTTTTTGTCGCTTGCCTGGCACCTGCGCGACAGCCGGCCAGAAAAAAACCGGGCGCAGGCCCGGTTCTCACAAGTGGCAGCGCGGCCTGGGGCCGGCGCTGGTCAGGCCCTGGCCGGCAGGCGGCCATCACGCAGCAGCGCCTGCACCAGTTGCACAAAGTACTGCACGCCCAGCGGCAGCACGCGGTCGTTGAAGTCGTACTTGGGGTTGTGCAGCGAGGCGCTGTCCTCGCCATTGCCCATCCAGATGTACACCCCGGGGCAGGCCTGGGCCATGAAGGAAAAGTCCTCCGAGGCCATGCTGGGCTTCAGGTCGCGGCGCACCTGCTCGGCGCCCAGCACACCGGCCAGCACCTCGGCACAGACTTCCGCATGCACCGGGTGGTTGATGGTGGCGGGGTAGCTGACGCGGTAGTCCAGATCGGCCTGCAGGCCATGCAGGGTGCAGGTGGCCACAATCGCGTCACGCAGGCGCTGCTCGATGCGGGCGCGCTGCGCCATGTCGAAGCAGCGCACGGTGCCGCGCAGCTGGATGACTTCGGGCATGACGTTGTAAGTGTCGCCCGCGTGGAAGCTGGTGATGCTCAGCACCGCGGGCTTGTGCACCTCCTGCTCGCGCGCGATCAGCGCGGGCAGCTGGGTCACCAGCTGGCAGGCCGCCAGCAGCGCATCCTTGCCCAGGTGGGGCATGGCGGCGTGACAGCCCTGCCCGGTCAGCGTCAGGTCAAAGATGTCGAAGGCCGCCATCACGGCCTCGCTGTGCACCGCCGCCGTGCCCACGGGCAGGCCCGGCCAGTTGTGCAGGCTGTAGACGGCCTGCATCGGGAAGCGCTGGAACAGCCCATCCTCGATCATGGCGCGCGCACCGCCTTCGTTTTCCTCGGCGGGCTGGAAGATGAAATGCACCGTGCCGGCAAAGTCGGGATGGCTGGCCAGGGCCTGGGCCGCCCCCAGCAGCATGGTGGTGTGGCCATCGTGGCCGCAGGCATGCATGCGGCCGTCGTGCTGCGACTTGTGGGCGCAGGTGTTCAGCTCGTGCACATGCAGCGCGTCCATGTCGGCGCGCAGGCCAATGCTGGGACCGTCACCGCGGCGGCCGCGCAGTACGGCGACGATGCCGGTGCCGGCCAGACCGGTGTGCACCTCCAGCCCCCAGCCTTGCAGCAGTTCGGCCACGCGGGCACTGGTGCGGTGCTCCTGGAACGCGGTTTCGGGGTGGCGGTGGAAGTCGTGCCGCCAGGCCTGCAGGCTGTCCTGCGTGGGCCAGTTCACGTTGTCATTCGGGTTGCTCATCGCTCAGGCTTTCTTGCAAGGAACCGGGGTCACAGGCTGCCCACGAAGAACTGGGCAATCGCGGCCGCAGCCAGGAACACGCCGGCATTCGCCATCAGCGAGACCACGACGATGCGCCAGCCCAGGCGGCGGAAGGCCGGGATGTCCTTGGCCAAGGCCAGACCGGCAAAGGTCAGCATGGTGGTGATCATGGCAAAGAAGTTGACCTTGCCGGTCAGCGCCGCCACTTCGGCCGCATACGGCGTGCTGGGGAAGGTCATGGCCATGGCCACGAAGGAAATCCAGCACACGGCAGGCAGCTTGCGCTGCGTGGCCAGATAGACCAGGTCACCCACCAGCACCACGCCGATGATGATGGCCACGCCAGGCAACGCGTCCAGCATGGGCACGCCGTGGCCGATGCGGTTGGCCACCAGCACGGTGGCACCGCCCATCACCCACGACAGCAGGCGCATGCCCAGGTTCAGCACCGGGGTGTGCACCACCTCGGTGGGCTGGGCCACGCTGCCATCATCGATGGACACGGCCTTGCGGTTGCGCCCCAGCAGCGGCTCCAGCCAGCGGTAGGCGCGCACGGCCAGCGGCAGCGAGATGAACAGCGTCAGGTAGGTACCCAAGGTGGTAGCGATCAGGTTGGCCGCCGCCGCGTAGGTGGCGATCTGGTCCGACATTTCAGGGTGCTGTGCCGCCACGGCGCCCACGGCAGCGGCGGTCATCGAGCCCGAACCCACGCCCGCGCCCATGGCCAGGGCGTAGGGGTGAAAGATGTTCAGGCTGGTCACAAAGCCAGCCAGGATGGAGATGAAGATGGCGCCGATCAGGGTGCCGGTGATGTATTCGGCCAACACGCCGCGGCCCTCTGGGGAGTTCATGCCGAAGCGCTCACCCACGATCGCTAAGCCGGGTTCGCGGCCGATGGAGAAGGTGGCGCCAATCGCTTCGCGCTTGATGCCCAGCAGCAGCGCCACGGGCATGCCCAGCAAAATGCAGCCCACCAGGTTACCCAGCTCCTGCAGCGCCAGCGCCCAGCCCACCTTGCTCAGTTGCGGCAGCGAGCCGCCCACCAGCAGGCCCAGCTTGGCGATGAACAGGAACAGCGCACACGAGAGCACGGCCGCGGCAAAGTGCTGACCGCGCAGGTCCAGCTTGGCCGGTCCAGGCAGGCGCTTGGACAGCAGGCCCAGCACCAAGCCAATCAGCAACGCCCAGATCATGGGCAGCAGCACCACCTTGCCAATGCCCAGCTCGATGGGCAGCGGGCCCAGCCATTCGGACAAGGCTGCAATCACCAGTGCCAGCGCAAACACCTGCACCACCACCCCCCAGTTCATCGGCGACTTGCCGGGCTGAACGTCTGTACGCATCGGATTCCTTTTCCCGCCACCGCCACACCGCGGCCACGTGCTTGATATGAATGTGGAATATCCGCCGCCAACACGCCCCGCCGCAGGCCGTCGGGCCTGCACTGGGCACGGGGTGCAGTACCACCGGGACCGGTGGCATGGCAACGACACGTTCAGGGAGCAATTGGCAACGCCTGGCACGGCCTGCCACTGCAGCGCCTAACGCTGCGGACCCGCTCATGCCAAGGTCAGAAAATATATCCGCGTGTTTATTGCGTTTGTTTTTGTTTTCTGTTCTAAAAAACAGAACGCTCGCCTTACCATGCCGGCCTGCGCTGCGCTGTTGTCCCTCTCACCCTGCCCCACCCTGGCCTGCCATGCACACATTTCACGATTCCCGTGCCCGTTATTTGTATGAGGCCGTGAGCAATGGTTCCGTGCGCGCCGCGGCGGAAAAACTGGGCATCGTGCCCTCGGCCGTCAGCCGCCAGATCAGCCTGCTGGAAGAAGAGATGGGTGTGGCCCTGGTCGAGCGCCACCGCACCGGCGTGGTGCCCACCCAGGCCGGGCAGCTGATTCTGGACTATTACCGCCAGCACCAGTCCCACCAGCACGACATGCTGGCCAAGGTGGACGCCGTGCGCGGCCTGCGCAGCGGCACGGTCAGCATCGTCAGTGGCGAAGGTTTCGCCCAGGAGCTGATCGATGGCCCGATCCGCCAGTTCCGCCAGCACTACCCGAATGTCTCGATCGCGCTCGACATCCACGGCACCAACGAGATCATGCGCCGCGTGCGCGAGGATGCCGCAGAAATCGGCTTGGTCTATTACGCCCCCGCGGACAGCCACATCGCCTCGCGCGGCGCGGCCCGCCAGCCGATGCACGCCATTGTCGCCCCCGGCCACCCGCTCAGCCGGGCGCCGCACACCTCGCTGCAGGAGCTGTCGCAGTGGCCGGTGGCCCTGTTGCAGGGCGTCTACGGCATCCGCCAGCTGGTTGAGTTTGCCGAACATGCCGAAAAAATCCGCCTGTCCCCGGCCCTGACCAGCAACCTGATCAGCGTGCTGCTCGGCTTTGTGACCACGGGCCAGGGCGTGACCCTGCTGCCCAAGTGCTCGGTCACCACCGAGCTGGTCCAGGGCCGGGTGCTGGCCGTGCCCATCCACAACCCTGCCCTGCTCAGCGCCGAAGTCCAGCTCATCACCCGGGCGGGCCGCCAGCTCTCCCCCGCGGCCAACCGCTTTTTGCAGTACTGCATGCAGGGCATGCAGGCGTTTCAGGAAGCTGCCTGATCGCGCGGCGCACCGCGCCGGCCAGCGCCACCGTGCAGGCTGCCGCCCTTGACATAGACCACGGGCTGACTGTCCATGCTGCGCAGCAGCCGCGTCAGGCTGTCTTCTGCGGTGCTCGCCGGCACAGCGGCCCCAGCATCGGCCAGGCGGCACACCAGGTCGCCCTCGCTCCAGCTGTCGGCGCCGCGGTCATTGCGCGCACGCAGCCAGCCGGACTTGTCCGCCAGCAACTGGGTCTGCTGGAGCGCCTCGCTGCCCGTCAGCCAGCGCAGCGCCTGGCGGGCCTCGGTGCCTGAGGTCACAACGCAATCGACCGCAGCAGGCAGCACCGCCCCCACGGCGCGGCCCTCGGGCGGCAGCCACAGCGTCAGCATGCGCGGGTCGGGCAGCAGGCCCTGCACATCCTCCAGGCCGACCAGGCGCACCCGCTGGCGTTGCAGATCGCGCACCCGCTGCCAGGGCTGGCCAGGGCAGCGCAACGCCATGTCCGGCAGGGCCACCGGCATGGCCCAGCTGCCCGACAGCTGCAGCAGCTGGCCGGCCGCCTGGGCGCGCAGAAAATGCAGCAGCTCCCAGCTCTGCGCCACCGTCAACTGTTCGGCAAAACCGGGCATGCTGGGCTGGCCACCGGCCGTGGTCAGCCCCTGGCGCACGGCGTGCAGCAGATCCCCATCGGCACGGCGCCACAGCAAGGGGCCGGTGAAGCTGGGGGGCCACACGGCCTGCCGGGCCGCCTGCGGCCCCTGGCCGTTGCCGGTCGTGCCGTGGCAGGCCACGCACAGCCGCTGGTAATGGCCCGCGCCGGCCGCAATCGCCGTGTCGCTGAAAGGCACCGGGTTGTGGTGAAAGCTGCGGGGACTGGCAGGCACCCACAGCACCTGCGCCGACGGCCAGGGCGCCAGGACGGCCACCAACCCGGCGCTGGCCAGCAGCCCCCAGCGCAGACGCCGCCGGCGCCCCCCCAACCAGGCCAGGAGCAAGAGCACCACCACCAGGGCGGCAGCCACCAGCCCCCCGGCCAGGGCCCGCGCCTGGCCCACGTCCAGCAGCAAATGCTCGCCGGCCAGGCGCTGGGCCCAGGGCCAGGCCGGCTGGCCATCCACCACGGGCGTCCAGCCCAGCGCATGCCACAACCGCAGCAGCCCCTCCTGCCCGCGCTGCATGGCCTCCAGCAGCCACAGCAGCCAGGGCGCCTTCTGCACCACGCGGTCCGGGCTCATGCGCCCACATCACTCAGGCCCAGCTCCCGCAGCGCCTGCTGGCGCAACTGCACAAAGCGCGGATCGCTGCGATGGCGGGGATAGGGCAAATCCACGGGCAGCTCGGTCAGCGTGCGCGCCGGCCGGGGCGAGAACACCACCACGCGGTTGGCCAGAAACAGCGCCTCCTCCACGTCGTGCGTGACCAGCAGCACCGAAAAGCCGGCCTTCTGCCACAGTTTGAGCAACTCACCCTGCATGCTCAGCCGCGTCAGCGAGTCCAGCTTGCCCAGGGGCTCGTCCAGGATCAGCAACTGCGGCTCATTGACCAGGGCCCGTGCCAGCGCGGCGCGTTGCGCCATGCCACCCGACAGCTGGTGCGGGTAGCTGGCCGCAAACTCGCTCAGGCCGACCAGCTCCAGCGCCGCGTCCACCCGGGTGTACTGCGCCTGGGGCACCTTGCGCGCCTGCAGCCCCAGGGCCACGTTGTCGCGCACCGTGCGCCAGGGAAACAGCGTGGGGTCCTGGAACACCACGATGCGCGAGGGATCGGGCCGCGTGATCGGCTGCCCGTCCTGCGTGATCTGGCCGGTCGTGGGCGCCTCCAGCCCGGCCACCAGCCGCAGCAGCGTGGACTTGCCGCAACCGCTGGGGCCCAGCAGGGCCACGAATTCGCCCGGCTGCACCTGCAGGCTGACATGGTCCAGCACCGGCAGATGACCGCCCTGGGCCTGGGCAAACTGGTGCGACACCTGGTGCACCGCGATATGGGCCCCAGGGAGCGTGGCACGCGGCGCAGGCACGGCCACCGTGTCCAGCGTGTCGGTGTCCGCCCAGACCTCGGACACCAGAGAGCGCAAGGCTTTCACCATTTCACAGTTCCTTTCTGCCAGCCCAGCAGGCGATCACGCACGGTGAACAGCAAGGTGATCAGGCCTGAGCACAGCACCGCCATCACCAGCAGCGCGCCATACATGTTGGAATACGCGGCCCAGCCCTGAGCCCACTGCAGGTACCAGCCCAGGCCTGCCTTCACGCCCATCATCTCGGCCGTGATCAGCACCGAAAAAGACGCGCCCAGCCCCATGAACAGGCCCACGAACACCTGCGGCAAGGCGGCAGGAATCGCCACGCGCCACACCAGGAACCACTCCGAGGCGCCCAGGGTGCGCGCCACGTCGTAGTAGCTCTTGCTCACATTGGCCACGCCCGACCAGGTCAGCACCGCCACCGGAAAGAAGGTGGCCAGCGCGATCAGGAACACGGCCGCGCTGTAGCTGCTGGGCGCAAAGAAGAAGGCCAGCGGCAACAGCGCCGACGCCGGCACCGGCCCCAGAAAGCGCAGCAGGGGGTGGACCCAGTAGCCCGCCACGCGCGACCAGCCGACCCACACGCCGGTGACAAAGCCCACCACGCTGCCCAGCACGATGCCGTGCACCAGCAGGCGCAGCGAATGTGCCACCGACGTGCCCAGCCGCGCCGTGTCGTCCAGGTACACCTCCAGCAGGCTTTGCGGCGGCGCGAAGAAAGGTGGCGGCAGCAGGCCCAGCTTGGCCGTCAGCACCTGCCACAGCGCCAGCAGCAGCGGCGCGGCAATCAGCCACGCCCCGGCCGGGTGCAGCCACTGCAGCCGTCCACCCGGGCGGGCCAGCGTCAGCGCGGCCAGGGCCAGCGCCAGGGCCAGCCCCCCCGACAGGGCGGCGAATTCGGCCGTATAGGCCCAGTCGCTGAAGCCAATCTCCTTGTTCGGCCACAGCCAGGTCAGTGCCCCCAGCAGGGCCCAGGCCAGCGCCGCCACCAGCCCCTGGCGCCACACGCGCGCTGGGCGCAGGGCGCTGGCGGGCGCCAGGGGCAAGTCCCAGGAAGCTTGGGCCCCGCTCATGACAGCACGTCCTGGGTGATGTGGCGGGCAAAGCGCACGGGGTCGGTGCTCTTTTTCAGGATGCCGGCCTCGCGGAAGTCCGTGGCAAAGGCCAGCACCTCGTCCTGCAGGCGGCCACCGTGCGGGTGGTGCTTGTAGGTCAGCTCGGCAATCAGGCGCTGCAGGTCCGCCACCTCGAACTTGGGGGTGTAGCGCGCAAAGATCCGGGCCGATTCGTTGGGGTTCTCGGCCACGTAGTTGGAGGCCTGCGCCAGCGCCCGCACCACGGCGGCCGCGCTCTTGCGGTCCTCACGCACAAACTTGGCACCGGCGCCCAGCACGCAGCAGATCTTCTCGGCGTATTCGCCCGTGGCGCTGTTGCCCAGCTCGGCAAACACACCCGGGTTGCGCTTTTCGATCAGGTACAGGTTGGGGTCGCCGTCGGCAATCGCGTGGATCTCGCCCTTCTTCACGGCCACGTCCAGCAAATCGGCCGGGAACACGCGCCACTCGATGTCCTTGTCGATGTCCAGGCCCTTCTTGGCCAGGTGGATGCCATAGAACTGCTTGGCCGGGCTGTTCAGGTCGGACACACCGATCACCTTGCCCTTGAGGGTGCGCACATCGGTGGTCACACCGGCCGACTTGACCCCCACCAGGCGCAGGCAGCCGCCGTGCACGCTGCCCACGATCTTCACGTCCAGGCCTGCTTCCAGCGGCTTGACCCAGCGGTGGATCAGGCCCACGCCCACTTCCGCCTTGCCGGTGGCCAGCGCCTCCAGCAACTGGTCGGCCGCGCCGCCCCAGTTCAGCACTTCCACATCCAGGCCGTTCTGTGTGAAAAAGCCGCGCTCCAGCGCAATCGGCACGGGCACCTGGCAAAAGCTGGCCTGGCTCCAGGCCAGGGTGATCTTGCGGGGCTGCGAGCGTGCCACCTGCGGCAGCAGGCCCGCGGCCGCGCCCACGGTGGCCGCGCCTGCCGCGGCACCCAGAAAGTGGCGACGCTGCCATGCACTGCGTGGTTCTTGCGAAAAATCTGCCATGTCGTCCCTCGTGATGAAGATGGAATGTGCCGCCACGATAGGCCGCCCCCTTGCGGCGCCACAAGGAACAAAAACAGGTATCGATATGCGCAAAACCGCAGACCCAGCGTGCGCAACCTGCTCACAAAAAACGCATAAGCAAACACGCAAAACTTCGTAGCCGGGGCAGCGTGCCTGGCCAACCATGGCGTCTTTCCCCTTCCCACTTCCCACCTCACCGGAGTACCGCCATGGGCCTGAACAACTATCTCTCCCACAAGCGCGCCGCCGTCCTGGCACGCCAGCAACGCATTGCCGAGGGCACGGCGCAGGCCAACCACCTGCACGCCCACGTCACCGCCGAAGGCCGCAGTGGCGTGCGCCGCCTGCGCATCCGCGAGCACCAGATCCTCAGTGACAGCCCCTACGACTTCG
>NZ_VSWF01000064.1:0-10160 GCF_009668305.1 Comamonas sp. CAH-2 | reverse complement strand
ACCGCCGAAGTGCTTGGACAGCACGGTGGCGATAGCAGCAGTCAGGGTGGTCTTACCGTGGTCAACGTGGCCAATGGTGCCCACGTTCACGTGGGGCTTTGTGCGCTCGAACTTTTCTTTTGCCATTTTTTCGACTCCGAAAAAAATCAAATGCTAACGATGTTTCGGCGCAACCATCTGACACAGAAGCACCACTAATTGGTGCCCATGGGCAGGATCGAACTGCCGACCTCTCCCTTACCAAGGGAGTGCTCTACCACTGAGCCACATGGGCATAAGCTTGCACAAGCAAACTTATGAATCTTGGAGCGGGAGACGGGAATCGAACCCGCGTCATTAGCTTGGAAGGCTAGGGTTCTACCATTGAACTACTCCCGCAAACCTGGGTTTGCGCGCATCGCCAAGCGATGCTTAAATCTCTTCACCTTGAAAGGTGGTGGAGGGAGCTGGATTCGAACCAGCGTAGGCGTAAGCCAACAGATTTACAGTCTGCCCCCTTTAGCCACTCGGGCATCCCTCCGAAGAGATTTAGATTGTAGCAGATTTTTTTATCGCAAAAATATTTTTAGGTATTTTCTTGAGTTTGTTTGGCGCGGCTGGCGGGGATCGAACCCACGACCCTTGGCTTCGGAGGCCAATACTCTATCCACTGAGCTACAGCCGCTAACGACACCCGCTACACGCGAACTACCAAAAATCTGCAGCCCGCATTCTAACCCGCACTTTTGCGCCGCTTCAGGGAATCACGCAATTTCTTTTTGCAAATCGAACCCCAACCCCTTCAAGTACAGCGCAACAGCCAGCATCCCCTCCGCCTCCAGATCAAAAGATTGCCCATCCTGCAGCAACCAGAAATGCAGCACACCATCAAAGATAGCCTGCAACCCCCGCGCCGCATTTTGACTAGACACAGGCAAGCACACACCTTCTTGCTGCGCTGCCAACAACAACGCCTGCTCTATCTGCAGCGCAAACCGAAGTGCACCCTCTATGCGCCGCTGGCGCACAGCCAAGAGCTCACCCACACACTCAACCTTGTACAAAGCAATATCAAATACGCGCCGAGTTGCCGTGTCAGTACTCACAGACCTGAACACCATGCGCAGAACACCCAGGATCTCGGGCAGCACCGCACCGTGCTGCATGAACTTGGCTTGGCCAGCCTCCCACGCCTGCTCGAACGGCAAAGTTGTCCTTTGCATCAAGGCATCAAAAAGATCTACCTTGTCCTTGAAGTGCCAATAAATGGCACCTCGCGTCAAGCCTGCAGCTTGCGCCACCTCCGACAACGAGGCACCCGCCACCCCCTTGGCAAAAAACACCTCCGCGGCAGCATCCAGCAACTTGTTGCGCGTTGCCTCCGCATCCTCTTTGGTACGACGAGCCACAAATCGCCCCTTTCAAGCAAAAATCATCACCGCATCACCCCCAACATCAGCAAGGTCGCGATGACTTGTCATTAATTATACATTCGCGTATGTATGTATAATTTCCAGACTAACCCGGCCTTTACACTTTGTGCAGAGGCCTATTTTTGTTCTGATCTGTCCCATCCAACCGTACGGCTGCCCACTCTCCCTTCCATGAGGATGTCCATGAACCGCTTCCCCCCTCCTTTTGCACTCCGCCGTCCTATGATTGGCGCATTGGCTTTGGCATCTCTCCTGGCATTGACAGCCTGTGGCAAGAGCGACCAGCCAGCCGGTCATGCAGGCGGTGAAGCGCCCGCTCCCCAAGTGGGCGTGGTGGTCGCCCAGCCCTCGGACGTGGCCCTGGTCACTGAACTGCCGGGCCGTGTCGAGGCCTCGCGCACCGCCGAAGTCCGTGCTCGCGTCTCGGGCATCCTGCTCAAGCGCCTGTTCCGTGAGGGCAGCGACGTCAAGGCCGGCCAGCCTCTGTTCGAAATCGATGCTGCGCCCTACCGCGCCACACTGCAGAGCGCACAGGCCTCGGTAGCACGCGCCGAAGCCACGCTGGCCCAAGCCACAGCCCTGACCGATCGCTACAAGCCCCTGGTGGAAGCCAATGCCATCAGCAAACAGGACTACACCACGGCCGTGGCCGCCCAGAAGCAGGCCGAAGCCGATCTGGCATCGGCCAAGGCCGCCGTGGAAACCGCACGCATCAACCTGGGCTATGCATCGGTGACGGCCCCCATCTCGGGCCGTATTGGCCGCGCCCTGGTAACCGAAGGTGCGCTGGTGGGCCAAGGGGAAGTCACCCAACTGGCCACCATCCAGCAGATCCATCCCGTCTATGTGAACTTCACGCAGTCGGCCTCGGACGTCATGCGTTTGCGCAGTGCCATGGACGCCGGCCAGCTCAAGAAGGTCAGCGGCCAGGATGCGGCCAGCGTGCGCATCGTGCTGGACGACGGCACGGAATACGGCCAGACCGGCAAGCTGCTGTTCTCGGATCTGACAGTGGACGCCACCTCGGGCCAGATCACGCTGCGCGCCGAAGTGCCCAACCCCGGTGGCCAGTTGCTGCCCGGCCTCTACGTGCGCGTGCGCCTGGAGCAGGCCCAGGCAACCGATGCCATCCTCGTGCCGCAGCAGGCCGTGACCCGCAGCGACCAGGGCGACAGCGTCATGGTGGTCGATGCCGAAGGCAAGGTCACCCCACGCAAGGTGCGCATCGGTTCGGCCAAGGGCACGAACTGGGTGGTGCTGGAAGGTCTGAAGCAAGGCGAGCAGGTGATGGTCGACGGCTTCCAGAAGCTGCGCGGCGCGCCCAAGGTCCAACCCGTGCCATGGCAGCCCGACGCCGCCAAGGCCAACGGTGCCCAGCCCGCCGCCGCTCCTGCGGCCGAAGCGGCCAAGGCAGACAACAAGTAAGGAGCGCCGCAGATGGCCAAGTTCTTTATCGACAGACCCATCTTTGCATGGGTCATCACCATCTTCCTGATGGTGATCGGGGCGGTGTCCATCACCAAGCTGCCCGTCGCCCAGTACCCCGCCGTGGCGCCGCCGACCATCCAGGTCTCGGTGGCCTACCCCGGCGCCACCGCCCAGACGCTGGAAGACAGCGTGCTCGCCGTCATCGAACGTGAGATGAACGGCGCCACAGGCCTGGCCTATGTGGAAACCACCAGCCAGGCCAACGGCACAGGTACGGTGGTGCTGAGCTTCGAGCCCGGCACCAATTCCGACCTGGCCCAGGTGGATGTGCAAAACCGCCTGTCGCGCGCCACCCCGCGCCTGCCTGCCGCGGTGACACAGCAGGGCGTGCGTGTGGAGCAGTCCCGCTCCAACTTCCTGCTGTTCTCGATGATCACCACAGAGAACCCTAACTTCAGCCTGGACGCCCTGAACGACTACGCCGCACGCAACATCGTGCCCGAGCTGCAGCGCGTCACGGGCGTGGGTTCGGTCACGCAGTTCGGCGCCGAGCGCGCCATGCGCGTCTGGGTCGATCCGACCAAGCTCAAGGGCTTCAAGCTGTCCATCGACCAGGTCAGCGCCGCCATCAAGGCCCAGAACGCCCAGGTGTCCGCCGGCAACCTCGGTGACCTGCCTGCCGTCAGCGACCAGCCCATCGCCGCCACCATCGTCGTGCGCGGCCAGCTGAGCACGCCCGAGCAGTTCGGCAACATCGTGCTGCGCGCCAACACCGACGGCTCGTCGGTGCGCCTCAAGGACGTGGCCCGCGTCGAGTTGGGCTCGCAAAGCTACAGCACCTCGGCCCGTCTGAACGGCAAGTCGGCCGTGGGCCTGGGCGTGCAGCTCACGCCCTCGGCCAACGCCCTGGCCACGGCCACGGCCGTGAAGGACAAGCTCGCCGAGCTGCAGAAGTTCTTCCCTGAAGGCGTGTCCTTCTCTGTGCCCTACGACACCTCGACCTTCATTTCGGTCTCGATCGAGAAGGTGGTCCACACCCTGCTGGAAGCCGTGGTGCTGGTGTTCCTGGTGATGTACCTGTTCCTGCAGAACATCCGCTACACCCTGATCCCGACCATCGTGGTGCCCGTGGCCCTGCTGGGCACGTTTGCCGCGCTGTTCGCGATGGGCTTCTCGATCAACGTGCTCACCATGTTCGGCATGGTTCTGGTGATCGGTATCGTGGTGGACGACGCCATCGTGGTGGTGGAGAACGTTGAGCGCATCATGGCCGAAGAGGGGCTGCCGCCCCTGGAGGCCACACGCAAGGCCATGAGCCAGATCTCGGGCGCCGTGATCGGCGTGACCGTGGTGCTGATCTCGGTGTTTGTGCCACTGGCCTTCTTTGCAGGCTCCACCGGCAACATCTACCGCCAGTTTGCGGCCACCATGGCCACGTCCATCGCCTTCTCGGCCTTCCTGGCGCTGTCGCTCACCCCGGCCCTGTGCGCCACCCTGCTCAAGCCGGTCGATCCTGACCACCACAGCGAAAAGAAGGGCTTTTTTGGCTGGTTCAACCGCCGCTTCAAGAGCGCCACCCACAGCTATGAAGGCGCGATGGGTTCCCTGGTGCGCCGCGGTGGCCGCATGATGGTCATCTACCTGGTGCTGGTGGCCGCCGTGGGCTATGTGTTCACCCGCCTGCCCACCTCCTTCCTGCCCAACGAAGACCAGGGCTACATCATCACCAACGTGCAGCTGCCGCCTGGCGCCGCCGAGGCCCGCACCAGCGAGGCCCTCAAGCGCGTCGAGGAGTACATGCTGGCTCAGCCCGAGGTGAAGAACATCGTGACGGTGTCGGGCTTCTCGTTCTCCGGCCAGGGCCAGAACGCCGGTCTGGCCTTCGTGATCCTGAAGGACTGGAGCGAACGAACGGGGGCCGAGCATTCGGCCAGCGCCGTGGCGGGCCGCGCCTACATGGCGCTGAGCCAGGTGCGCGACGCCTTCATCTTCGCGCTCAGCCCCCCGCCCATCCCCGAACTGGGCACGGGCACCGGCTTCAACTTCCGCCTGCAGGACCGCGGCGCCAAGGGCCACGATGCCCTGATGGCTGCGCGCAACCAGTTGCTGGGCATGGCGTCTCAAAGCAAGATCCTTGCAGGCGTGCGCCCCGACGGCATGGAAGACGCGCCACAGATGCAGCTGGAGATCGACCGCGACAAGGCCAGCGCCCTGGGCGTGGGCTTTGACAGCATCAACTCGGCCCTGTCCACTTCGCTGGGGTCCTCCTACGTGAACGACTTCCCCAACCAGGGTCGTCTGCAGCGTGTGGTGGTCCAGGCCGATGCCAAGGCGCGCATGCAGCCCGAGTCCATCCTCGATCTGCCCGTGCTCAACAACCAGGGCCAGGTGGTGCCACTGTCGGCCTTCGCCTCCACACGCTGGATCACCGGCCCAATGCAGACCGTGCGCTACAACGGCTACTCCTCGATGAAGCTGGCCGGCGATGCCGCACCAGGCTATTCGACAGGGGATGCCATGGCCGAGATGGAACGCCTGGCCGCCCAGTTGCCCGAAGGCTTCGGCTTCGAGTGGACCGGTCTGTCGCGCGAGGAAAAGCTCGCCGGCGACCAGGCCATGGTGCTCTACGCCTTCTCGCTGCTGGCCGTGTTCCTGTGCCTGGCCGCGTTGTACGAAAGCTGGTCCATCCCCTTCTCGGTGATGCTGGTGGTGCCGCTGGGTGTGCTCGGCGTGTTGCTGGCCACACTGACCCGGGGCATGGCCAACGACGTGTACTTCCAGATCGGTCTGGTGACCATCATCGGCCTCTCGGCCAAGAACGCCATCCTGATCGTGGAATTCGCCAAGGACCTGCAGGCCCAGGGCAAGAGCGTGATCGAAGCGGCGCTGGAAGCGGCCCACCTGCGGTTCCGCCCCATCATCATGACCTCGCTGGCGTTCACCTTGGGTGTGGTGCCCCTGTTCATCGCCTCGGGCGCCAGCTCGGCCAGCCAGCGTGCCATCGGCACCGGCGTGATCGGCGGCATGATCACCGGCACCGTGCTGGCCGTGGTCTTCGTGCCCGTGTTCTTTGTGCTGGTGCGCAGCTTCTTCAAGGGCAGCGAACGACAACGGAAGATATATGCCGCGCACGCGCAAGCCGCCGGCATTGAGGAGAGCAAGCATGAGTAAGACCCCGAGCCTTCGCCTGTCGGTGCTGGCCACCGCCGCGCTGCTGGCCGGCTGCTCGCTGGTGCCCAAGTACGAGCGCCCGGCAGCCCCTGTGCCCACGGCCTTCCCCACGGTCTCCGGTACCACGGCACCGGCCGCCGCCGAAGGCCAGGCCAGTGCGCCCGTGCCCTGGGAGCAGTTCTTCACCGACGCCCGCCTGCAGCGTCTGGTGCGTCTGGCGCTGGAGAACAACCGCGACCTGCGGGTGGCCGTGCTGAATCTGGAACAGGCCCGCGCCCAGTTCCAGATCCGGCGCGCTGACCAGTTCCCCACGGTGAACGCGGCGGCCAATGCCAGCCGTGGCAACAGCCAGATCACGGGCGACATCGTCAACAACTTCCAGGTGGGCCTGGCGGTCTCGGCCTGGGAGCTGGACTTCTTTGGCCGCATCGCCAGCCTCAAGGAACAGGCCCTGGCCCAGTACCTGGCCAGCGACGAGGGCCGCAAGGCCACCGAGCTGAGCCTGGTGGCCAGCGTGGCCAACGGCTGGCTGACCCTGCTGGCCGACGAGGAGCTGCTGGACATCTCGCGCCGCACCCTGGCCACGCGCGAGGAGTCCATCAAACTGGCCAAACTGCGTTTCGACAACGGCGTGGCCTCGGAACTGGACTACCGCCAGGCCCAGTCGCTGACCGAAGCCGCACGCGCCACCTATGCGCAGCAGATTCGCCAGCGCAGCCAGGACGAGAATGCCCTGGCACTGCTGCTGGGCCAGCCCCTGCCGGACGACCTGCGCGCCGGCCTGAAGGGTGCCAAGCTGGCCGATGCGGCCGCCATGGCCAGCCTGCCTGCCGGCCTGCCGTCCGACCTGCTGGTGCGCCGCCCCGACCTGCGCCAGGCCGAGCAGCAGCTGATCGGCGCCAACGCCAACATCGGCGCAGCCCGTGCTGCCTTCTTCCCGCGCATCGCCCTGACCACCCAGGCCGGCACGGTGAGCAACGAGCTCTCGGGCCTGTTCAAGAGCGGCAGCTGGGGCTTTTCCATCGCACCTTCGCTGACCCTGCCCATCTTTGACGCCGGCCGCAACCAGGCCAACCTCGAAGTGGCCCAGGCCAGCCGCGGCATCGCCGTGGCCCAGTACGAAAAAGCCATCCAGACCGCCTTCCGCGAAGTCTCGGATGCCCTGGCCGGCGAAGCCACGCTGGGCGAGCAGGCGCGGGCCCAGCAAGCCCAGATCGAGGCCGAGCAGGCGCGCCTGCGCCTGTCCGAACTGCGCTACAGCAACGGTGTCGCCAGCTACCTGGACCTGCTGGACGCCCAGCGTTCGCTGTTCACGGCGGAGCAAAGCGCGGTGCAGGTGCGCCTGGCCCAGCTGCAGAACCAGGTCGCCCTGTACAAGGCCCTGGGTGGCGGCTGGTCCGAAGCCAGCCTTGGCAAGCAGGAAACCACCAATCGTTGAGGTGCGTCAACTCTGTACCACAGCGGCCGCCAAACGGCCGCTGGGGGACTGGGGCAAAAAAACCCCATCGATATAATCCGCCGTTGGTTTTTCCCCGCCCCGATAACCAGAGGACGCCATGAGCGACAAGCACCACGAAGAAGCCCATACCGGCCCCATCAAGAACCCCAAGCAGTTGCTGATCACGGTACTGCTTGCCTTCATCCTGCCCGTGATCCTGATCATTGGTCTGGTCACCTTCGTGGGCTCGGCGCCCAAGACCGGCGCCGGCGTGGGCATGCAGGAGCTGGCCCAGGCACAGCGCCTGCAAAAGGTGGGCTCCGTGGAGATTCGTGATGCCAACCGCCCCCTGCGCGGTGGCGAGGATGTGTACAAGGGCCAATGTGCCGCCTGCCACGCCACCGGCGTTTCGGGCGCGCCCAAGTTTGGCGCTGCGGGCGACTGGGGTCCCCGTCTGGCCCAAGGCTTTGACGCCCTGGTGCACTCGGCCCTCAAGGGCAAGGGTGCCATGGCCCCCCAGGGTGGTGGCGACTTCAACGACCTGGAAATCGCCCGTGGCGTGGCCTTCATGGCCAATGCAGCCGGCGGCAACTTCCCAGAGCCTCAGCCTGCCGCCCAGGAAGGCGACGCCGCAGCGAAGTAATCGCCAGCGTGCTCCAACAGAAAGGACCCCCAGGGTCCTTTTTTCATGCCTGCGCTGCGGCCCGCTGCGGGCTGCGCACGAATTGAAAGCGCTGCGGCAGCGCGTCCCAGGCCAGGGGCTGGGGGTGCCAGCGCCCCTGCTCCACCACGTCGGCCACATGCACCATGTCCTGCGAGTGCACCACGCCCAGCACCCCGGCACAGCGCAGGTAGACACGGCCTTCGTCATCCATCCAGCAGTCCTGCACCTGCGCCTGGGGCATGCCCGTATGTGAGCAGACCGCGCCCTGCGCATCCACGCGCCAGACCATGGGCGTGTTCTCCAGCTCCACGTACACCCGCTGCGGGCCGTTCTGGAAAAACCATTGGCCTTGTGCGTCGGCCTCGTAATTGCGCCCGATGAAGGCCAGCAGCTTCTCGTGCTCCACCAGGGTCCCCTTGCTGTGTGGAAATGGGCCCTGCGCCTGCACCCCCGCATCGCGCAGCCACCACTGGCCGCGGGCATCCAGGCCCAGCCAGCCGTGCACATGCGGCACATTCGGCCATTTGATCAACGCCTGCTTCACGATCTCATCCATGCTGTCGGTCCTTTGCGCGCTGCCACTTGGCGGCGCCTAACGGTTGCCCGCATTTTGCCTACAAACCCGGGGCGCGGTCGGCCACCACAATGGCGCCAGGAACTGCTCTGAAGGGACATGTGCATGAAACGTCTGCTCGCCATCCTGTTGATCGCCACCTCGCTGTCGGGCTGCGGCTACAACGATTTTCAGCGCCTGGACGAAGACACCAAGGCCAAGTGGAGCGAAGTGCTGAACCAGTACCAGCGGCGCGCGGACCTGGTGCCCAACATCGTCGCCTCGGTCAAGGGCGAAGCCAACTTCGAGCGCGACACCCTGACCCAGGTGATCGAAGCCCGCTCCAAGGCCACCGCCATCCAGGCCACACCCGAGCTGATCAACGACCCCGCCGCTTTCCAGCAGTTCCAGCAAGCCCAGGGGCAGCTGGGCAGCGCCCTGTCGCGCCTGATGGTGGTCGCCGAGCAATACCCGCAGCTGCAGGCCAACCAGGCCTTCCGCGACCTGCGCGTGACACTGGAAGGCACGGAAAACCGCATCAACGTGGCCCGCAATGCCTACATCCAGTCTGTCCAGGCCTACAACGTGCTGGCGCGCAGCTTTCCCACCAACCTGACGGGCATGCTGTTTGGCTACCAGCCCAAACCCAGCTTCACGATGGCCAACGAGGCCGAGATTGCCCGCCCGCCGAACGTCGACTTTGGCAGCAAGTAAGGCCGGCGCGCCCCTGCGCCGGCCCGTTGAGGAATTAAATATGGCTGTACCGCGCATGTGGCAAGCGCTGCTAGCTATCATTTTGAGTGCATGCTGGCTGCCCGGCTGGGCACATGACGTGCTGCCTGTGCCCGCACTCACCGCCGCGCTGATCGATCAGACCCACACCCTGTCGGTGGAGGAGTCCCGGGCGATCGAGCAACGGCTGCGCAGCATCGAAGCCAAGTCGGGCTCCCAGGTGGTGGTGCTGATGGTGCCGACGACCGCCCCCGAAGACATTGCCCCCTTCGCCTACCGCGTGGCCAGCAGCTGGAAGATCGGCCGCAAGCACGTGGGCGACGGCCTGTTGATCGTGGTCGCCAAGGACGACCGGCGCATGCGCATCGAGGTGGCCCGCGCCCTGGAGGGCGCCATCCCCGACCTGGCCGCCGCGCGCATCATCGACCAGCAGATGGCCCCGCAATTCCGACAGGGGCACTATGCCGCCGGCATCCTGGCGGCCCTGGACCAGATTGCCGCGCGCATTGCCGGCGAGGCCTTGCCGGCACCGCAGCAGCCCACCGCCGCCCGTGATCGGTTGGACCCGGAGAGCCTGGCCATTTTTCTGTTTTTCGGGGTGATGGTCGTCGGCCCGCTGCTGCGCCGCCTGCTGGGCAACAAGCGGGGCGCGCTGCTGGTGGGCGGGGGCGCCGGGGTGCTGGCCTACGCGGTCACCACCAGCCTGTGGCTGGCCGGGGGCGCCGGGGTGCTGGCCGCCCTGGTGACCTTGCTGGCGAATGG
>NZ_VSWF01000063.1:0-10674 GCF_009668305.1 Comamonas sp. CAH-2 | reverse complement strand
CTGATCCGCCACCCGCGCCACCCCTACACCATGGCCCTGCTGCAAAGCCGCTCGCACGGCGCCATGGAACGCGGCCAGCCGCTGCAGACCATCCCCGGTCGCTGATGTAGTGCACCACGCCCAGGTCGTGGCTGATGAAGACATAGGTCAGGCCGAACTCGCGCTTGAGGTCGGACAGCAGGTTCAGCACCTGGGCCTCGACCGACTTGTCCAGGGCGGAGACGGCCTCGTCCAGGATCACCATGCGCGGCTGCAGGGCCAGGGCGCGGGCGATGTTGATGCGCTGGCGCTGGCCGCCGGACAGCTCGTGCGGGTAGCGTTCGGCGAAGCGGTTGGGGGCCAGGCCCACGCGGTCCATCAGGTGGTGGGTGCGGGCGATGGCTTCCTTTTTGGACACGCCATGCACCTGGGGACCGAAGGCGATGGAGTCCTCGATCGTCAGGCGCGGGTTCAGCGAGGCATAGCTGTCCTGGAACACCATCTGCACCTGGCGGCGGAATTCCTTGAGTGGCAGGTCGCGCGAGCCTACGGTGCGGCCGTCGAAGATCAGCTCGCCCGCTGTCGGGTCCATCAGGTGCATCAGCAGGCGGGCCGTGGTGGATTTGCCGCAGCCCGATTCGCCGACCACGCCCAGGGTTTCGCCCTTGAGCACCTCAAAGTCCACGCCATCGACGGCGCGCACGGTGGCGCCGTTCTTCAGCGGAAAGTGCTTGGTCAGCCCACGGATGGTGAGCAGCGGCTGGGCGGGGCCGCCCACGTCGTGAAGGGTGGTGTGCAAGCGCATGGTTTACCCCTTGTTGTCCATGGCCGAACGCAGACCGTCCGACAGCAGGTTGAACGAGATCGAGGTGATGAAGATCATCACGCCGGGCAGGGCGGCCACCCAGGGCTGGGTGTAGATGGCGGTGCGCAGGGTGTTGAGCATCAGGCCCCATTCCGGCTCGGGGGGCTTGACGCCCAGGCCCAGGAAGGACAGGCCCGAGGCCAGGATCATGGACACCGCGATCAGGCTGGTGGCGTAGACAAAGATGGGCCCCAGCACATTGCCCAGCACGTGCACGCGCACGATGGTGAAGGCGCTGGCGCCGGTGGCACGCGCGGCTTCCACATAGTCGCGGTTGCGCGCCTGGGCGGTCACGCTTTCGGCCACGCGGGCGATCTGCGGGATGAAGACGATGGTCAGCGACACCAGGGAGTTGACGATGCCCGCGCCCAGGGCGCCCGACAGGGCGATGGCCAGCAGCACCGAGGGGAAGGCGTAGAACACGTCGATGGTGCGCATGATCACGGTGTTGGTGCGCCCGCCGGCATAGCCGGCCAGGATGCCGATGCCGGTGCCGATCACAAAGGCCATCAGCACGGGCGTGATGCCCATGAACAGCGACAGCCGCGCGCCCACCATCAGGCGCGACAGCAGGTCGCGCCCCAGCTCGTCGCTGCCCAGGGGCAGGCCTTCCGTGCCGATGGGCTTGAGGCGCTTGATGATGGACGTGGCATACGGGTCGGCCGGGGCCAGCCAGGGGGCCAGCAGGGCCATCAGGATCAGCAGGGCCACCAAGGCGGCGGCGCCCATTGCCACGGGGTCGCGCGCCAGGCGCTGCAGCACCGAGGCCCAGTAGCCGCGCGAACGGTGCTCCGGCAGCGGCTGGACCGCGGCGGCCGCATCGGGGGAGAGGGACAGGCTGGACATGGGGAGGGGCTCCTTCAAGGGTCAGCGCGCAATGCGGGGGTCAAGCAGGGTCTGCACCACGTCGACCAGCAGGTTGAGCAGCACGAAGAACACGGCCAGCACCAGGATGGAGCCCTGCAGCAGGGGCAGGTCGCGCTGGAAGATGGCCTGGTTAAGCAGGAAGCCGGTGCCGGGCCAGGAGAACACGGTCTCGATCAGGATGGAGCCGCCCAGCAGGTAGCCCAGTTGCAGGCCCATCACGGCCAGGGCCGTGGGCGCGGCGTTCTTGAGCACGTGGCGGAAGATGCCCAGGTGGGTCAGGCCCTTGGCCTTGAGGCCGACGATGAACTCCTGGTCCAGCAGCTCGGCCACCAGCGCGCGCACGGTGCGCGCGATGATGCCCATGGGGATGACCGACATGGTGATGGCCGGCAGGATCATGAACTGCACATGCTCCCAGTCCCAGACCCAGTCGCCCGAGCCACCAGGCCCTGCGCCCGTGGCGGGCAGCCACATCAGCTGGGACGAGAAGATGATGACCATCACCATGCCCAGCCAGTAGTGGGGCACGCTGACGCCCAGCACCGACAGCACGGAGCACAGGCGGTCCATCACGGAGTTGCGGAAGTAGCCCGCCACAAAGCCGAACAGGCTGCCCAGCACAAAGCCGATCAGCGTGGCCACCACGGCCAGGCGCAGGGTGTTGACCACGGCGGTCATCACCTCCGTGGCGACGGGGCGGCTGGTGGCGATGGACTGGCCCAGGTCGCCCTGCAGGGCGCGCCAGACCCAGCGCAGGAACTGCTCGGGCAGGGGCTGGTTGAAGCCATACAGCTCGCGCATCTGCGCCTGCAGTTCGGCCGAGGCGTCGGCCGGCAGGATGGACACCAGGGGATCGCCCGGCGCGATGTGGACCAGGGCAAAGCACAGCAGGGCCACGCCCAGCATGATGGGCAGGGTGTAGAGAACGCGTCGCAACAGGTAGTTCAGCATGGGGTGTGGCGTCGTGGGGGGTTAGGAAGGTCCACGTCCGTGCGCAGGGCGCAACGCGGGGCGGACCGGGCCGGACCTGGGGCCCGGCCCGGCGGCGGCTTACTTCAGGGTCATGGTGGCGATGTCGATGAACCAGCTTTGCGGCTGGACCACGTTGCCCACCTTGGCCGACATGGCGCGCGGGCCCACGTCGTGCGCCACGAACAGGAAGGGCGACTCGTCCACGACCAGGGTGTGCAGCTCGGCCAGGGCCTTGTCACGTTCCTTGGCGTCGAAGGTGGTGCGTGCCTTGTCCACCACGGCATCCACCTTGGGGTTGCTGTAGAAGCCCCAGTTGTTGGACAGCGGCGGGAAGGACTTGGTGCTGACGAAGCGCACCATGGCAAAGAAGGGGTCCATGGTGGCGGCCGTCACGTTGGTGGCGCTGGCCTTGTTGGCGCCGGGGTCCTTGGCGCCCAGGCGCCAGCCAGAGAACAGGGTGTTCCACTCGACCACATCGAACTGCACATCGAAGTGGCACTGCTTGAGGGTTTCCTGGATGAACTCGTTCATCGGCAGCGGCTGCATCTGGCCCGAGCCGGAGGCCGAGGTCTGGATCTTGACCTTCAGTGGCTTGGCGGCCGTGTGCCCGGCCTGCTCCATCAGGGCCTTGCCGGCGGCCACGTCGTACTTGATCTGGAAGCTGGGGGTGCCGCGCCAGGGGTGGCCGGGCTCGAAGATGCCGGTGGCCGGCTCCATCATGCCGCCCAGCAGCTGTTTCATGCTGGCGCGGTCCACGCACAGGTTGGCGGCGTGGCGCACGCGCTTGTCCAGCCAGGGCGAACCTTCGACGAAGGAGAACTGCCAGGGCCAGATGTGGGGCTGCAGGTTGGAATAGACCTTGAAACCGCGGCCCTTGAGGGCGTCCAGCGCGTCGGGCGCGGGGGCTTCGATCCAGTCCACCTGGCCGCTCATCAGCGCGGCGGTGCGCGAGTTGGCCTCGGGCAGGGGCAGCAGCACCACGCGGTCGATGGTGGGGGTGCGCTTGGGGTCCCAGTAGGCGCTGTTCTTCACCATTTCAAAGCGCTCGCGCGCCACAAAGCGTGCGGCCTTGAACGGGCCGGAGCCGGCCGGGTCGGCGGCAAACACGGTCCACGCGGCCTTGCTGCGTTCGGCCTTGCCGCTCACCGTGGCGGGCACGGCCGCCAGCTTCTTGGCCCAGTGCGCGGGCGAGGCCATGAACAGGTTGGTCAGGTTGATGGGCAGGAAGGCATCGGGCTCGGAGGTGGTCAGCTCCACCGTCAGGTCGTCGATCTTCTTGGCCGAGCGCAGCGTGGGCATGCGCGAGGCGGTCACCCCCACCTGGGCGGGGTCGTACTGCTCGGCCTCCTTGTCCAGCACCTTGCCCACGTTCCAGACCACGGCATCGGCGTTGAAGGCGCTGCCGTCGTGGAACTTCACGCCGGGGCGCAGCTTGAACACCCACTTGGTCTTGTCCTTGTCGTTCACCGCCCAGGACAGGGCCAGGCCGGGGATCAGCTCGCTGGGCTTGTCGGCCTTGCTCAGGTCCCAGTGGGTCAGTGCGTCGTACAGCGGAATGCCGGTGAAGCGGTTGCCTTCAAAGCCCTGGTCCGGCTGGCCCGAGGTGCGGGGGATGTCGCCAGCGGTCATGGCGATGCGCAACACCTTGTCCTGCGCCATGGCGCTGCTGGCACCACCGGCCAGGGTCATGGCCACAGCCAGCGTCAGCCCGTGGAGTGCCGGGCGGGAAACAGAGAAAGCAGAAGACTTGCGCATGGGAGACCTTTCCATCGGAGGGTTGGGGTAAGCCTCGCAATGCAAGCGCCGTGCCATATCGTGCATATCGTTTATCGATACGCGTTGCTGCGTTTTCGATGTGAATTGGCATGTTTTGTGCGATTTAGGCGGCTCTCATTCCTTTGTCTCTTGCCGGGAGCCTGCCCATGAACCCCTCCGCCGCGCAGCTGCGCATCGATGACCAACGCCTGTGGCAGTCCCTGATGGACCTGGCCGCCATCGGCGCCACCCCCAAGGGCGGTGTCTGCCGCATCGCCCTGACCCCCGAAGACCAGCAGGGCCGCGACCTGGTGGTGCAGTGGTTCCAGCAGGCCGGACTGAGTGTGCGCGTGGACGAGGTCGGCAATGTCTTTGGCCGCCGTGCGGGCACCGACCCACAGGCCCGCGCCCTGGCCACGGGCAGCCACATCGACACCCAGCCCACGGGCGGCAAGTTCGATGGCAACTATGGCGTGATGGCCGGCCTGGAGGTGGTGCGCACCTTGAACGCCCACGGCATCCAGACCCGCGCACCGATCGAGGTGGCGTTCTGGACCAACGAGGAGGGCACGCGCTTCACCCCGGTGATGATGGGCTCTGGTGCATTTGCAGGCGTTTTTGGTGCAAAAGACATGCACTTGCAACAAGATGGCGCAGGCATCAGCGTGGGCGAGGCCTTGCAGCGCATTGGCTACCTGGGCGATGTGGCCTGCGGCGCGGTGCCTGGCGGTGCCTTTGCCGCCTACTTCGAGGCCCACATCGAGCAAGGCCCGGTACTGGAGGCCTATGACAAGCCCATTGGCATTGTCAGCGGCGCCCTGGGCCAGCAGTGGTACGACGTGACCGTGACCGGCATGGACGCCCATGCCGGCCCCACACCCATGGAACTGCGCCACGACGCCCTGCTGGCGGCCGCGCGCATGGTGGAGGCGGTGAACCGCATCGCCCTGGACGAGGCCCCGCACGGCCGTGGCACCGTGGGCCATGTGCAGGTGCTGCCCAATTCGCGCAACGTGATCCCGGGGCAGGTCAAGTTCACGGTAGATTTCCGCAACCTGTCGCAAGCCGGGCTGGACCGCATGGACGCCGCCATGCGCCAGCAGTTTGCGGCGCTGGCCGCACAGTGCCAGTGCACGGTGGAGATGGCGCAGGTGGTGAAGTTCGAGCCCTGCGTGTTCGACGCCGACTGCGTGGCCAGCGTGCGCCAGGCCGCCACGCAGCTGGGCTATGCCCACATGGAGGTGGTCAGCGGGGCCGGGCACGACGCAGTCTACGTCAACCAGGTGGCGCCGACGGCCATGATCTTCGTGCCCTGCAAGGACGGCATCAGCCACAACGAGATCGAGGATGCCCAGCCCGCACACCTAGCCGCCGGCTGCAACGTGCTGCTGCACGCCATGCTGGCGCGGGCCGGCGTGGCGTGAAGCCGCGCTGTCCCCCTGGCACCGGGCTTGCATGCCCGGCCGGCACCTGCCTGGCAGGTGCACCCCCAGGAGCTGACATGCCGGCCACCCACCACGTCCTCATCATCAACCCGAACACCTCGCGCAGCGTGACCGAGCGCCTGCTGTCCCAGCTGTCGCCGGGCCTGCCCGAGGTGCAGCTGCACGGCGCCACGGCCCAGTTCGGGGCGGCGTACATCGCCGACGAATACAGCTATTGCGTGGCCGGCCACGCGGTGCTGGATGCCTGGGAGCGTGCCCAGCCGCTGGCGCCGCCAGGCGGCTACCACGCCGTGCTGGTGGGCTGTTTCGGGGACCCGGGCCTGCCGGCCCTGGACGAGGTGGCGGGTATCCCGGTGCTGGGGCTGGCGCAGGCCGCGGTGCAGGCCATGGCGCGCCAGGGCTGGCAGCGTGTGGCCGTCGTCACTGGCGGCGAGAAATGGCAGCCCATGCTGGAGCGCTGGAGCCGCGCGGCCGGCCATGACGGTCCCGGCGCCGCGCTGCAGATCGTGCAGGTGCGCACCCTGGCGGCCACCGGCCTGCAGATGATGCAGTCGCCGGACCGCACGGCCCAGGCACTGGCCCAGGCCAGCGCCGAGAGCCTGCAGGGCACGGGCGCGCAGGCCGTGCTGCTGGGCGGTGCCGGCCTGGCGGGCATGGGCGAGCGCGTGCGCGCCATCACCGGCCTGCCGGTGTGGGATTGTGTGGAAGCCGCCCAGCAGTGCCTGCAGCACACGCTGGCCAGCACGGCACGCGCGGCCGTGGTCTGATCCGCCTACAGCGGCGCCAGCCGCGAAATGGCGCGTGCGCACTCCACCACCAGCGGGGCCAGCCGGGCCTGGGCGTCGTCCATGCGCCAGCGGCTGGTGGGCGGGGCGACGTGGACGGCGCCCACCACCTGGCCGCGCAGGTTCAGCACCGGGGCGGCGATGCCCATGTCGCCCAGGAACAGCTCTTCGCAGTTGGTGGCATAGCCCGTGTCGCGGCAGCGCTGCAGGCGGGCCAGGATGTCCGGCACCTGGGTCAGGGTGGCGCGGGTGCGCGCGGGACGGGGCATGCGCTCCAGCCAGGGCTGCGCCTGCGCGTCGGGCCATTGGCTCAGGTAGGCGCGGCCGCAGCTGCTGGCGTACATCGGCACCTGGGTGCCCACGGGCGTCAGCACGGGGATGTGCTGGGTGGTCAGCACCTGGGCCAGGTACACCATGTGGTCGCCATTGGGCTCGGTCAGCGTGGCGGTCTCGCCGCTGTCGCGCGCCAGCTGGGCCAGGTAGCTGTGGGCCGCGGCAATCAGTGGGTGGGCTTCGAGGTAGTTGAAGCCCAGCTCCACCACGCGCGGCAGCAGGCCAAAGCGTTGGGTGCTGGGGTGCTTGCCGATGTAGCCCAGCCGCTGCAGGGTGTGGACCGAGCGCTGGGCCGAAGCCTTGGTCATGCCGGTGCGTGCGGCGATGTCCCCCAGGGTGAGGCTGCGGTGGCCGGCCTGGAAGGCGCACAGCACCTGCAGGCCCTTGGCCAGCGACTGGTTGAACAAGGCATCCGGTGTGGCAGTGGGTTCGGGTGGCAACATGGTCGCACGCAGGGTGGAGTGACCCAGGCACCAGCAAGAAACAAACCAGATCGGCCGCGCCCGTGCTATTTAAAAAAGGAGCGGTCAGCGCTGGTTTTGCAAGAACTTCAAGTTGATTGATGCCTGAAGTCCTTGTTTCCCCAACGCCAACCGCTCCTGTTTTGTCAGCGGCTGCTGGGGAAGCTGAACACCGCGCCTTCGCGCACACCGGCCGAGGGCCAGCGCTGGGTGATGGTCTTGCGCTTGGTGTAGAAGCGCACCGCATCGGGGCCGTAGGCGTGCAGGTCACCGAACAGGCTGCGCTTCCAGCCGCCGAACGAGTGGTAGGCCACGGGCACGGGCAGCGGCACGTTCACGCCCACCATGCCGACCTGGATGTGGTCGGTGAAGTAGCGTGCGGCTTCGCCGTCGCGTGTGAAGATGCAGGTGCCGTTGCCGTATTCGTGGTCGTTGATGAGCTGCATGGCTTCCTGCAGCGTCTTGACGCGCACCACACCCAGCACGGGGCCGAAGATCTCTTCCTGGTAGATCTTCATGCCGGGCTGGACGTGGTCGAACAGGCAGGCGCCCAGGAAGTAGCCGTCTTCATGGCCTTCCACCTTCACGCCGCGGCCATCGACCACCAGCGTGGCGCCTTCGGCCACGCCGCTGTCCACATAGGCCTTCACTTTTTCGAAGTGCGGCTGGGTCACCAGCGGGCCCATGTCGTTGCCGTTGTCCGTGCCGGGGCCGACCTTCATCTTGGCGATCTCGGCCTTCAGCCCGGCGATCACCGCGTCGCCCACGGCATCGCCCACGGCCACCAGCAGTGGGATGGCCATGCAGCGCTCGCCGCATGAGCCGTAGGCCGCGCCCATGAGCGCGCTGACGGCGTTGTCCACATCGGCGTCGGGCATCAGCACGGCGTGGTTCTTGGCGCCGCCCAGGGCCTGCACGCGCTTGCCGTGCTTGCAGCCTTCGGCGTAGATGTATTCGGCGATCGGCGTGGAGCCGACAAAGCTCACCGCCTTGACGCGCGCGTCGCGCAGCAGCGTGTCCACAGCGGTCTTGTCGCCGTTGACCACGTTGAGCACGCCGGGCGGCAGGCCGGCCTCCAGCGCGAGCTGGGCGATGAACAGGGTGGACGAGGGATCGCGCTCCGAGGGCTTGAGCACAAAGGTGTTGCCACAGGCCACGGCCATGGGCCACATCCACAGCGGCACCATGGCGGGGAAGTTGAAGGGCGTGATGCCGGCGGTGACCCCCAGGGCCTGGAATTCGCTCCAGCTGTCGATGCCGGGGCCCACGTTGCGGCTGTGCTCGCCCTTGAGCAGCTCGGGCGCGTAGCTCGCGTATTCCACGTTCTCGATGCCGCGCTGCAGCTCGCCATGGGCATCGGCCAGCACCTTGCCGTGCTCGGCGGTGATCATCGCGGCGATCTTGTCGGCGTGCTCTTCGAGCAGCTGCTTGAACCTGGACATCACGCGCGCGCGCTTGAGCGGCGGCGTGGCGCGCCAGGCGGGGAAGGCCGCCTCGGCCGAGGCGATGGCAGCCTCGACGGTGGCCTGGCTGGCCAGGGCCACGCTGGTGGTCGATTGGCCCGTGGCGGGGTTGAACACCGGCTGCGTGCGCTTGGTGTCGGCCACGATCTGGCCGTCGATCAGGTGGCCGATGGTCAAGGTGATGGAGGAATCCTTGTGCATGGGGTGGTGCTCCAAAAAGGCTGCAGCGCAGATGGATGGTGCGTCAGCAGCTATGGTTTCAGGGGAGTGGGCCAGTATCCGCAGCGCGCCGGCTGCGGGCCAGCGCCTACGGGACAGTGGCGCAGGGCCCAGCCTGCGGGTTTACGCGGTGGTGTTCAGCGTCTCGCCCAGGGCGTTGACCAGGCTGTCGATTTCCGCGGGCGTGCTGATGAAGGGTGGTGCCAGCTGGATGGTGTCGGCGCCGTAGCGCACGTAAAAGCCCTTGTCCCACATCGCCATGGCGATCTCGTAGGGGCGCTTGGCGGGCTCACCCGGCAGTGGGGCGATGCTGAAGCCGGCGGCCAGGCCGAAGTTGCGGATGTCGGCCACGTGCTGGCAGCCGCGCAGGCTGTGCACGGCCTGCTCGAAATGCGGGGCCAGGGCGCGCACGCGGCCCGGCGCGTCCTCGCGCTCCAGCAGGTCCAGCGCGGCCAGGCCGGCGGCGCAGGCCACGGGGTGGGCCGAGTAGGTGTAGCCGTGGGCAAACTCCAGCATGTACTCGGGGCCACCAGCGGCCATGAAGGTGTCGTAGATCTCCTTGCGCACCACGCAGCCGCCCAGGGGCTGGGCGCCGTTGGTGACCTGCTTGGCGAAGTTCAGGATGTCGGGCGTGACGCCAAAGACCTCCGAGCCCGTCCAGCCGCCGCAGCGGCCAAAGCCGGTGATGACCTCGTCAAAAATCAGCAGGATGTGGTGCTGGGTGCAGATCTCGCGCAGGCGCTGCAGATAGCCGGCCGGCGGAATCACCACGCCGGCCGAGCCGGAGAACGGCTCGACGATCACGGCGGCGATGGTACTGGCGTCGTGCAGGGCAATCACGTCCAGCAGACGGTCGGCCAGCGCGCGGCCGTCGAGGTCGGGCATGCCCCGGCAGAACGAGCCGGCCGGGGGCTGGGTGTGGGGCAGGTGGTCGGCTTCAATCCCCTGGCCGAACAGCTTGCGGTTGCCGGCCAGACCGCCGACCGAGATGCCGCCGTAGTTCACGCCGTGGTAGCCCTTCTCGCGGCCGATCAGGCGGGTCTTGCCGGCCTGGCCCAGGGTGCGCCAGTAGGCGCGGGCCATCTTCAGCGAGGTGTCGGCGGCCTCGGAGCCTGAGCCGGTGAAGAACACGTGGTCCAGGCCGGCGGGCGTCAGCTCCACCAGCTTGTTGGCCAGGGCGAACGAGGCCGGGTGGCCGAACTGGAAGGCGGGCGCATAGTCCAGTTGCAAGGCGGCCTGGCCCACGGCCTGGGCGATCTCCTGGCGGCCATGGCCCAGGCCTGTACACCACAGGCCCGACAGGCCATCAAAAATCTTGCGGCCGGCGCTG
The DNA here is from genome assembly GCF_009668305.1 of Comamonas sp. CAH-2. NCBI lineage: Bacteria > Pseudomonadati > Pseudomonadota > Betaproteobacteria > Burkholderiales > Comamonadaceae > Comamonas > Comamonas sp. CAH-2. The sequence goes on along the minus strand of NZ_VSWF01000063.1, from coordinate 200 downwards.
TCGTGCAGGTAGGCGCCCTGGGCGCCGACGATCATGCGCGGCTGGGCCTTGAAGTTGCGGTTGCCGGTGAAGGGCATCCAGTGCGCCTCCAGCCAGGCGGCGTCCTGGCGGGTGGCGGTTGTGGCAGATGGGGCAGATGGGGCAGATGGGTAGAACATCGCCACCTTGGGGTTGAGGATGCTGGTGAGCAGGCCCATGGC
>NZ_VSWF01000062.1:0-11005 GCF_009668305.1 Comamonas sp. CAH-2 | reverse complement strand
TGCCAGCACCCCGCCCCGTCCCTGCAACTGCCGCAGGTGCAGGGTCCACTGCAGCGGCCACCCGCCCGGCCCTGCTACGCAGTGCGCCACCGACCACGTCCACCACCGACAACGCCGACTGGGAAAGTTTCTAAGCGCCCAGGGTGCGGCTCCACACCGTGGGGCCGCCCACCTCCGCCACGGTGGGCGGCAAGCGCAATTTACGCGGGCGCCACCAGCTGGGCGTAGTAGTTGGGCAGGGCGAACAGCGCGCCATGCACCTCGGGGTTGTAGTACTGCAAATCGCCCACACCGCGCGCCTGCAGGCGTTCGCGCACCTGCGCCGCCGTGGGGGCCGTGGCATCCAGCGTGTCGGAACACACGACCATGCCCCAGTAGGCGCCGTACAGCGGCACATACACGCCATAGCAACGCACCTGCGGGAACACCCCGCGCAGGCGGCGCACCAGGCGCTGCACCTGCTGCGGATGGAACACCGGGCTGCCCAGGTGCAGCACCAGTGCCCCGCCCGGTGCCAGCACCTGCCGCATGCGCTGCAGCGCCGGCGGCGCGTATAGCGAGCCCGCCGGGGTGTCGGGGTCTGTCAGGTCCAGCACCAGCAGGTCAAAGCGCTCGGTCGTCGTTGCGATCAGGGCCATGCCATCGCCGATGCGCACCTGCAGGCGCGGGTCGCTCCAGACATTCCGGTGCACGGCCTGCAGCTCGGCCTGGCTGGCGCGGATGACGGCCTCGTCCAGCTCGGCCAGCACCACGCGCTCCAGGGTGTTGTGCTTGAGCAGTTCCTCCGCCAGACCGCCATCGCCGCCCCCCAGGATCAGCGCCTGCCGTGGCGCCGGGTGGGCGATGGCCGCCGGGTGGGCCATGCACTCGTGGTAGAAAAACTCGTCCCGCTCGCTGGTCATGAAGCAGTTGTCCAGGCGCATGACACGGCCAAAGTGCGCCGTGTCCATCATCTCCAGCGTCTGGTAGGGGGTCTGGCGGCGCTGCACGTTGTCGGCGCGAAAGCCGAAGGCCGCATCGGGACTCAGCTGCTCCATCACCCAGGGGTACTGGCCCACGCCATCGGTGGCGATATCGCCACGCCACAGCTGCTGGCGCACGGCGTTCCGTGGGGCATACGCTGCGACGACGCCATCCATCAGCGCCTGCGCCTTGCCCGAGTTGTCGGCCGAGAAATTGCACACATAGACGTCGATGGTGACGTTGCCGGTTTCCGGCCAGGTGTGGATGGCCAGGTGCGACTCGGCCAGCAGCACCGTGCCGGTCACGCCCCCGGGCTGGCCCTGCCAGGCCGGGAACTGGACCCAGCGGTCATCCACCCGGGTCAGGCCGGCGTCCTCCGTCTGCCTTCGGCACAGGGCGGCGATCGCCTGCGCATCCAGCATCAGCGCGTCGTCGCACGCGCATTGGTACAAATCGGCCGTCAGGTGCAAACCTTGCATGGTGTGGAGTCCTCCCTGTCACACGAAACGCCAGGGCGAAGAGCTCCTCCCTGCAGCGCATTGGGTTATCTGCTTGTCAAGCGGGCAAAGCTTGGCATCCTAACCACAAGCACTACAAAGGACAAATAACGGCAATTTCCGTTTTTAGACCACACGAAGCTGCGCGATGCTGTCAATCAGCGCATCAGCACCCACCGCTTCCACGGATTGCCCATGGTTGTAGCCATAGGTCACCAGCACCACCGGGCACCCCGCAGCGCGGGCGGCCTGGGCGTCGTTGCTGGAATCGCCCAGCATCAGGGTGCGCGCCGGCGTCGTGCCCAGGGCCTCGCAGGTCTTGAGCAGGGGCAGCGGATCGGGCTTCTTGGTGGCGAAGGAATCCCCGCCGAACACCTGCTCGAACAGGCCCTGCAGGCCCTTGGCCGCCAGCAGCGACCGGGTGAAGGCCAGGGGCTTGTTGGTCACGCAGGCCAGGCGCAGGCCGCCGGCCCGCAGCGCCTGCAGGCCTTCCAGCACCCCGGCGTACAGCGCCGAGTGCTGGCCGTTGATGGCCAGGTAATGCTGCTCGTAGCGGGCCAGCGCCGTGGGCAACAGGCGGGCCACGGCCTCCGGCCGTGCCGCCTGGGGATGGCCGGCCTGCGCCAGCACATGGGCCAGCACGCTGCGCAGCAGGTGCTCCGTGCCCTTGCCCACCATGTGCTCGATCAGGGCGGCGTCCAGCGCCGGCAGCTGCAGGTCGGCCAGCATGCGCGCGATGGCCTCGGCAAAGTCGCCAATCGTGTCCACCATGGTGCCGTCCAGGTCCACGATGGCGGCGTCCACTTCCAGGTGCAGCGCCTGGGCGCCCACAGTCACTTGCACAGACATGTCGTCCTCTTCACAATTCGATAGCTGCCTGCGCTTGCCAGATGGGCGCAAACTGCCAAAAACACGGAGCAATTAAAAAGGCCTGCAATGGCAGGCCTTGGGGGCGAAAAACCGGCTTACGCGGCCAGGTTGGCGCGCATCTGGTCGATCACGGCCTGGTAGTCGGGCTTGCCGAAGATGGCGCTGCCGGCCACGAAGGTGTCGGCACCGGCATTCGCCACGGCGCGGATGTTGCCTTCCTTGATGCCGCCGTCCACTTCCAGGCGGATGTCCTTGCCGCTGGCATCGATGCGCTTGCGCACGGCTTCGATCTTGCGCAGCGTGCTGTCGATGAAGCTCTGGCCGCCGAAGCCGGGGTTGACGCTCATCAGCAGGATCAGGTCCAGGTCCTCGATCACCCAGTCAAGCACGTCCAGGGGCATGGCGGGGTTGAAGGTCAGGCCGGCCTTGGCGCCGTGCGACTTGATGTTCTGGATGCTGCGGTGCACGTGGGCCGAGGCATCGGGGTGGAAGCTGATGTAGTCCGCACCTGCCTTGGCGAAGGCGCTGGCCAGCTCATCCACGGGCTGCACCATCAGGTGCACGTCGATGGGCACGGGGCGGCCATCGGGCGTCACGGCATGGGGCTTCAAAGCCTCACAGATCATGGGGCCAAACGTGAGGTTGGGCACGTAGTGGTTGTCCATGACGTCGAAGTGGATCCAGTCGGCGCCTGCGGCAATGACATTGCGCACTTCTTCACCCAGACGGGCAAAGTCGGCGGACAGGATGGAAGGGGCGATGCGGTACGTGGGGTTCATGGCCGCCAATTGTCGCAGTTACCATTGCCACATGCCCATGTACGAGTTTCACGTCGAGGCCCAGGCCCAGTACGAGCCGGAGCAGTCCATGCCCCAGCAAGGCCTGTTTCGCTTCGCCTACACCATCACGGTCACCAACACCGGCGAGGGCGCCGCGCAGCTGATTGCGCGCCACTGGCTGATCACCGACGCCCAGGGCGCGCAGCAGGAAGTCCACGGCCTGGGCGTGGTCGGCCGCCAGCCGATGCTGCAGCCCGGGGAGTCGTTCCGCTACAGCAGCAGCTGCGAGCTGCGCACCCCCAGCGGCACCATGCAGGGCCGCTACCTGTGTGTCACCGAAGCCGGGGAAACTTTCGACACCCCGATCGCGCTGTTCGTGCTGGATATCGACCCGTCGGCCACGGGCGCGGATATCCCGTCTCCCCCCTCTCGCACCCTGCACTGAATGCCCCATCCCACCCACGACCTCCCACGCCTGCTGGCAGAACTTGACCCCCACGCCGAGCTGGCGGAACGCCACCTGTGGCTGATCCATGTGCTGGAGTGGGTCCGGGCCGCCGAACCCTCGGTCGAGGTGGCGCTGGGTCGCGTGGAGTCGCTGGTGGCGGCGATCGAGGCCGATGCCGATCTGCGCCAGCGCCTGCAGGCCTGGTGGCTGGCGTTCATCGACCGCGTGGACATCACCACCTTGCTGGCCGACTTCGGCTTTGCGCCGCGCACGGCCATGATCACCGAGGTGTCGGAGCGCCTGCGCCACAAGCTGCTGCCCGGCACGCCGGAGACCATCGATGCCTCCGAGCTGTTTTCCATCGCCCTGCCCAGCGAGTTCGACGCCCGCTGGCTGATCGCCCTGCCCGAGCCGCTGCTGCAGCGCCTGGCCGCGCTGCTGGCCCCGGCCGACAGCCAGGGCGCCAGCTTCTGGCAGCACGCGCTGCTGAATGCCATCACCTACTGCGCGGGCCAGATCCTGGCCAACGGCTTTGCGCCCGAGCTGCGCCTGCGCATGAGCGAGGAGGCGCGCGAGCAGCGCCCCTTCCACGACCTGATCCGCGATGTGGAGAGCCTGCGCATCGAGGTGCTGCACGGCCTGCGCACCACCGACCGGCTGGAAGAGGCCGAGAAACGCCTGCGCGAACGCCTGGATGCCTGCCGCGCGGCCATCGGCACCGTCTACCAGCACTTCGGCGATGAAGGCATCTCCGTCGGCCTGGTGTTCCGCGTGCGCCAGCTGCGCACGCGCATCGTGCGCATCCGCCAGCTGCTGGACTGCCTGACCAGCGCGCACACCGAGCAGGATGCCATGCGCCTGCTGGCGGGCTTCGTCAGCGTCGGGCGCGAGCGGCGCAGCCTGCGCTCGCTGCTGTCCACCAACTCCTCGCTGCTGGCGGCCAAGGTCACCGAGCGCAGCGCGGAAACCGGCGAGCACTACATCACCCGCAACAGCCGGGAATACCTGCAGATGCTGCGCCGCGCGGCCGGCGGTGGCCTGGTCATGTCCGTGACCACCCTGGTCAAGTTCGGCCTGGCCGCACTGGCGTTTTCCGCCTTCTGGGGCGGGTTCTGGGCCGGCCTCAACTACGCCATCAGCTTCGTGCTGATCCAGCTGCTGCACTTCACGGTGGCCACCAAGCAGCCGGCGATGACGGCACCGGCCATGGCCTCCAAGCTCAAGAACATCAACGAGGACGGGGCCATCGAGACCTTTGTGGACGAGGTGGCCAACCTCACACGCAGCCAGGTGGCGGCCATTCTGGGCAATGTGCTGGTCGTGTTCCCGGCCGCGCTGGGCCTGGCCTGGCTGTTCAGCCAGGCGCTGGGCCACCCGCCGCTGGACGTGGTGCACGCCACCCAGGTGCTGGACTCGCTGAGCCTGCTGGGCCCCTCGCTGCTGTTTGCGGCCTTCACCGGCGTGCTGCTGTTCGTCAGCAGCCTGATCGCCGGCTGGGCGGAAAACTGGTTCGTGCTGCGCCGCATGGACTCGGCCATGCGCTACAACCCGCGCATCACCCGCCTGCTGGGCGCACCGCGTGCCAAGCGCTGGGGCGATTTCTGGCGCCGCAACATCTCCGGCTTTGCGGCCAACATCTCCCTGGGACTGATGCTGGGCCTGACCCCGGCGATCGCCGGCTTCTTCGGCCTGGGCCTGGAGGTGCGCCACGTCACCCTGTCCTCGGGGCAGCTGGGCGTGGCCGGTGCCACCTTCGGCTGGGAGATCGTGCATGACGACGCTTTCTGGTGGGCCGTGGCGATGTTGCCCTTCAACGGCGCCCTCAATGTGCTGGTAAGTTTCTACCTGGCGTTCCGCATGGCCTTGCGCGCGCAGAACGTCACCGGGGTGGAGCGCTCGCGCATCTACGCGGCCATCCGCCACCGCCTGCGCACCCGCCCCCTGAGTTTTTTCAAGCCCTGAGCCCACCGGCCCAGAGCGGGCAGCCCGCCGGGCTCAGCCCCTGACGAGGAGACCACGATAAGGATGAAGGTATGACCCCAGATCCCACCTTTTGGGCCCAGTGGCTCAAGCCCTCTGCAGGCCTCGACGCCCTGCAATGGTCGCTGCTGCTGGCGCTGGCCGCGCTGGTTGGTTATGTGTTCCAGCGCCATCTGCAAATGCCCAAGGTGCTGGGGTATGCCGTGGTCGGCACCCTGGCCGGCCTGCTGGGCTTCAGCGCCACCAGCTGGCCGCTGCAAGGCCCGGCGCTGTTCGCCCTGGAGCTGGGGGTGTCCATCATCCTGTTCGAATGCGGGGGCCGCATCACCCTGCGCTGGTTCCGCCACAACCCCATGGTGCTGGTGCAAAGCCTGCTGGAAGCGGCGCTGACCTACTTCGCCGTGTTCTACGCCCTGGTCTGGCTGCAGCTGCCGCCCACCACGGCCACGCCGCTGGCGCTGATCGCCATGGCCGCCTCGCCCGTGGTGCTGACGCGCGTGGTCAACGACACGCGCGCGGCCGGCCCCGTGACCGACCGGGCCATCGCCCTGGCCACGCTGTCCACGCTGTATGCGCTGACCCTGGGCAGCGCCAAGGCCGAAATCTTCGCCCGCCCCTCGGCCTCGCTGTGGCAGGACATCACGCCCGTGCTGGTGGTGCTGGGCGTGTCGGTGGCGGTCGCCGCCCTGCTGTGCCTGGCGATGCGCCTGGCGCTGCAGCTGATGAGTCCGACCAGCGAGAACACCTCCATCCTGATGCTGGCGCTGATCGCGGCGGCCACCGCGATTGCCGCGCACCTGGGCGGCTCGGCCCCGCTGGCGGCGCTGCTGGGCGGCATGCTGCTCAAGCAACTGCACCAGCGCCCCTGGGCCTGGCCGCGCCAGCTGGGCACGGCCTCGTCGCTGCTGACCCTGCTGATGTTCGTGCTGGTCTCCACCGTGGCCGCCCAGGCCTCGTGGAGCGGGGCCGTGGCCCTGGCCGTGCTGGCCCTGGTGGTGGCCCGCCTGCTGGCCAAGGCCGTGGGCGTGGGCCTGGGCAACATCAGCAGCGGTGCCAGTTGGCGCCAGGCGGTCTGGGTGTCGTGCGCCATGGCGCCGATGTCGGCCGTGGCGCTGCTGATTACCTCGCAGTTCGCCCAGGCCGCGCCCGAGCAAGCCCAGGCCATCTCGGCCACGGCCCTGCCCGCCATCCTGCTGCTGGAGCTGCTGGGCGCCATCCTGGCCACGCTGGCCCTGCGCCGCGCCGGGGAAACCTCGCACAAGGCGCAGACGCCCCTGCCCCCCACCCAAGACGGAGCCTGAACATGCCTTTGGAAGCCTTTCAGCAGTCCGAGCCCCTGACCCTGGGGGTGGAGCTGGAGCTGCAGCTGGTCAACACCCACGACTACGACCTAGCGCCCTACGCCACCGACATGCTGCGCCTGATGGACAAGCACGCCCTGCCCGGCAGCGTGGTGCCCGAGATGACCAGCAGCATGATCGAGGTCTCGACCGGCATCTGCCGCAGTGCGGCCGAGGTGCTGAGCCAGCTCACCCCCATCCGCGACGCGCTGGTCAAGAGTGCCGACAAGCTCAACATCGCCGTGGTCGGCGGCGGCACCCACCCCTTCCAGCTGTGGCACCAGCAGCGCATCTACGACAAGGCGCGCTTCCACGAGCTGTCGGCGCTGTACGGCTACCTGACCAAGCAGTTCACCATCTTCGGCCAGCACATCCACATCGGCTGCCCCGATGCCGATGCCGCGCTGCTGATGCTGCACCGCATGAGCCGCTACATCCCGCACTTCATCGCGCTGTCGGCCTCCAGCCCCTACGTGCAGGGGCAGGACACGGCGTTTGACTCGGCGCGGCTGAACTCGGTGTTCGCCTTCCCCCTGTCCGGGCGCGCGCCCTGCGTGCTCACCTGGAAGGAGTTCGAGCAGTACTTCGACAAGATGACCGCCACCGGCGTGGTCAAGAGCATGAAGGACTTCTACTGGGACATCCGTCCCAAACCCGAGTTCGGCACCATCGAGATCCGCGTGTTCGACACGCCGCTGACCATCGAGCGCGCCGCCGCCCTGGCGGGCTACGTGCAATCGCTGGCGGCCTGGTTCCTGGAGACCCAGCCCTTCACCCCGGCCGAAGACGACTACCTGGTCTACACCTACAACCGCTTCCAGGCCTGCCGCTTCGGGCTGGACGCGGTCTACGTCGACCCGGCCACGGGCCAGCACATGCCGCTGTCCGAGCACATCCTGCAGACCATCGACCAGATCACGCCCCAGGCGGCACGCCACGGTGCGGCCCCGGCGCTGCAGACATTGCGCAGCGACGTCGCCAACAGCCACAATGACGCACGTTGGCTGCGCGAACGCCAGGCCCGGGAACAGCTGCTGGGCGAGGTGACGCGCCAGGCCTCGCGCCGGTTCCGGGGCGAAGCCATTTAGGGAACACCGGGGGCAACCCCAAAAACATAGCTGCATGCGCTTGTCAAACAATGCTTTCAAACCAAAATGTGTTTGAAACGCTTGAATGACAAGCGCAAACCGCTACTTTTTTATCATGGGCGAATTCGAACTGATCCGCAAATTCTTCCAGCGCCCGGTGCGCCGCTCGCCCCTGGGCGTGGGCGACGACTGCGCGCTGCTGGCGCCCGCGCCCGGCATGCAGCTGGCCGTGTCCAGCGACATGCTGGTCGAAGGGCGCCACTTCTTTGCGGACGTGAATCCCCAGCTGCTGGGCCACAAGGCCCTGGCCGTGAACCTCAGCGACCTGGCCGCCTGCGGCGCCCGGCCCCTGGCCTTCACCCTGGCGCTGTCGCTGCCGCGCGCCGATGCCGCCTGGTGCCAGGCCTTCAGCGACGGCCTGTTCGCCCTGGCCGCGCAGCACGACTGCGAACTCGTCGGTGGCGACACCACGCAGGGCCCGCTGAACCTGTGCATCACCGTCTTTGGCGAAGTGCCCACCGGCCAGGCCCTGCTGCGCAGCGGCGCCCAGGTCGGTGACGACATCTGGGTCAGCGGCACCCTGGGCGACGCACGCCTGGCGCTGGACGCCCTGCTGCGCCAGCACGCCCTGCCCCCCGCCGTGCTGGCCCAGGCGCGCCAGCGGCTGGAGCAACCCACCCCGCGCGTGGCCCTGGGCCAGGCGCTGCGCGGCATTGCCAGCAGCTGCCTGGACGTGAGCGACGGCCTGCTGGGCGACCTGGGCCACATCCTGGACGCCAGCGGCGTGGGCGCCTGCATCGACGCCAACATCACGCGCGGCCTGCTGCATGCGCGCCGCCACCCGCTGATGGCGGCCCTGGCCACCACCCGCATCGACGCCTGCACCCTGGCCGGCGGCGACGACTACGAGCTGTGCTTCACCGCCCCCGCCAGCGCCCAGACCGCCGTGCGCGAGGCGGCCCAACAGAGCGCCACGCCCGTCACCTGCATCGGCCGCATCGAGGCCCAGCGCGGTGTGCGCGTCATCGCCCCCGGCGGCCAGCAGCTGCCGCTGCGCTTCGCGGCCTTCGACCATTTCGCCTGACACCGCACCCACCAGCGCCCCCCCGGCGCGACTTCTACAATCGTTCCATGGAACCCATCACCGACGTGCAGCCCAAGCGCTTCACCGCACACCCCGGGGCCGGCGCGTCCGCCGCACCGGCCAGCGCGCCCCCACGCCCCAGCGTGCGCTTCCTGCTGCAACACCCGGCCCACCTGATCGCCCTGGGCTTCGGCTCGGGCCTCAGCCGCGTGGCGCCTGGCACCGTCGGCACCCTGTGGGCCTGGCTGGCGTTCCTGGTGCTGCAGCTGTGGCTGACACCCGCACAGATCGGCTGGCTGATCGCCGCCAGCCTGCCCGTCGGCTGGTGGGCCTGCACCGTCACCGCCCGCCACCTGCGCGTGGCCGATCCTGGCCACATCGTCTGGGACGAAGTGATTGCCATGTGGATCGTGCTGTGGCTGGCCATGCCCATGGGCTTCTGGGGCCAGCTGAGCGCGTTTGCGCTGTTCCGTTTCTTCGATGCCGCCAAACCCGGCCCCGTGCGCTGGGCCGACCGCCTGTGCAAGGGCTTCGGCCCGCGCGGCGGCTGGGGCATCCTGCTGGACGACCTGGTGGCGGCCTTCTGCACCCTGCTGGTGCTGGCGGTGTGGCGCCACCTGTTCGGCTGAGGCCGCCCATGACGGCCGCGCCCGACCTTGCCCCCACCGTGCGCCAGCTGGCGGCGGCCCTGCAGCAGCGCGGCTGGCTGATGGCCACCGCCGAAAGCTGCACCGGCGGCCAGATCGCCGCCGCCTGCACGGACCTGGCGGGTTCCAGTCTGTGGTTCGACCGCGGCTTCGTGACCTACTCCAACGCCGCCAAGACCGAAATGCTGGGCGTGCCTGCCGCCCTGATCACTGCGCACGGCGCCGTCAGCGAGGCCGTGGTGCGCGCCATGGCGCACGGCGCGGTGGTGCGCTCCCAGGCCCAGGTCAGCGTCGCCGTCAGCGGCGTGGCCGGCCCCAGCGGGGGCAGTGCCGACAAGCCCGTCGGCACGGTCTGGCTGGCCTGGTGCGTGCAGGGCCAGGTGCACAGCCGCGTGCACCACTTCCCCGGTGACCGCGCGGCCGTGCGGGCCCAGACCACGGCCCTGGCACTGCAATATTTGGCAACAATTCTCCAACCCCCCTGAATTGGGGCTCCATTCCGTCCTTCGCGACAACCCCGGCACGCAGTCAGACGGTCGATTCCCCCTAAAATCTCCCGCTTTGTCAGCCAAGCGCTTACAGGCGAAAATGCGCGGGCTTTATCCACTCCCCCTCTTTGTTCCGCAGAGAAAGTGCTTCTATGTCTCTTCCGCCCGTGCTTTCCTGGCTTCGCGCTGCCCCCATGCTCCAGCCAGGACGGTGGATACGACCTGTAACAGCCGCCAGTTTGATGTGTGTTATGGCCGCAGCCGCGCCGCTGGCCCAGGCGGCCACCGCGCCCGCCGCCGAGGTGCAACAGCTGGTCGACCAAGGCAAGATCAACGATGCTGCACAGCGCGTGCAGACCCTGCTCAAGCAAAGCCCCCAGGATGTGCAGCTGCGCTTTTTGCAGGGCGTGATCGCGGCCGAACAGCAGAAGTACGACCAGGCCATCCAGGTCTTCACGGCCCTGACACGCGACCACCCCCAGCTGCCCGAGCCCTACAACAACCTGGCCGTGCTGCACGCCGCCAAGGGCGAGGACCGCAAGGCCGCCCAGGTGCTGGAACAGGCCATCCGCACCAACCCCAGCTACGCCACCGCCCATGAGAACCTGGGCGATCTGTACGCCCGCATGGCCGGCGACGCCTATGCCAAGGCCTTGCAGCTGGACAACAACCGCAAGCCCGCGCCGCCCAAGCTGTCGCTGATCAAGCAGATCTTCCCGACCTCCGGCACCGGCGCCGCCGTGGTCGCAGCCGCACCGGCGGCGGCGCCCCGCCCCGCCGCGGTCGAGCCCAAGGCACCCGCAGCACCCGCCCCCACACCG
>NZ_VSWF01000061.1:0-11737 GCF_009668305.1 Comamonas sp. CAH-2 | reverse complement strand
CCGCAGGCCTGTGCCTGCGGTTTTTTTTTGGCCGTGGGGCCAGGGCGGGGCCTGTGGGGTTGGGCGGGCTGGGCCGCAGCCCCTGGCTTCATGCCGTCGTGGGCTGGGCCTCGCCGCGGGCCTTGGCCAGCAGAAAGTCGATGCAGGTGCGCACCGCCCGGGTCTGGTGGCGGTTGGGCAGGTACAGCAGGTACATGTGCGTGCCGAAGATGCTCAGCCGGTAGTCGTGCAAGGTGGTCAGCACCTCGCCGGTGGCCACCTTGTCCTGCACCACATAGTCGGGCACCAGGCCGACGCCCAGGCTGGCCAGGATGCCCTGGCGCAGGAAGGGAAAGTGCTCGGAGATGATGGTCGGCTCCAGCGTCACCTCCTGGCGCTCCAGGCCTTGGTAGGCCGCCAGGCGCAGCTGGCGCCCCATCACGCCGGCGGTGATCAGCGGGCTGGCGCGCAGCTCCATCAGCGTCTGTGGCAGGCCGTGCTGCGCGGCGTAGTCCCTGGAGGCGCAGGCCACGTAGCGCACATCGCCCAGGCTGCGCGCCACCACGGACAGGGGCGGTTCCTGCATCACGCGGATGGCGATGTCGACCTCGTCGCGCAGGTTGTCGGCGCGGTTCTCGAACAGCACATCCAGCACGATGCCGGGGTACAGCCGCTTGAACTCGATCAGCCAGTCGCTCACCACGATCTGGCCATAGCCGCTGGGCACGCTGATGCCCACGCGCCCGCGCAACTCCTGGCCCAGGCTGGTGATGGTCTCGCGCGCGGCCAGCATTTCGTTGTGGATGTTGCGCCCGTGCTCGTACAGGCGCAGCCCGACCTCGGTGGGCTCCACCCGGCGCGTGGTGCGCTTGACCAGTTGCACGCCGACCGACTTTTCCAGCTGCGACAGGTGGTAGCTGACGTTGGCCCGCGTCATCTTCAGCTTGCGCGCGGCCTGGCTGAGGTTGCCGCTGTCGATGATCTCCACCAGCAGGGTGAGTGACTGCAGGTCCATTGCGGGTTTTCCCTGGTGATTGTCTAAATTTATTTGACGCTCTGTCAATTATTGAGGTGATTGTAAAGAGCCTTTGTCGTAGTAAAAACGGCTTTTCCCTGAAAACCGATTTCCGGAGACACGCGCATGAGTTCCGACAACACCGCTTCTGTGGTCCAAACCCGCCTCGATGGCGAGGTGCTGGTGGTCAGCATCCACAACCCTCCCGTCAATGCACTGGGTCAGGCCGTGCGCGCCGGTTTGCTGGCCGCCGTGGAGCAGGCTGCGGCCGATGCGGCCGTGAAGGCCCTGCTGATCGTCGGTGAGGGCAAGGCTTTCATCGCCGGCGCCGACATCCGTGAATTCGGCAAGCCCGCCATGCCCCCCTCGCTGCCCGAGGTCTGCAACGCGATTGAAGCCAGCCCCAAGCTGGTGGTGGCGGCCATCCACGGCCCCGCCCTGGGTGGCGGCCTGGAAGTGGCGCTGTCGGCCCACTACCGCCTGGCACTGCCCAAGGCACTGCTGGGCCTGCCCGAAGTGAACCTGGGTCTGCTGCCCGGCGCCGGCGGCACCCAGCGTGCCCCCCGCGTGATGGGCGTGAAGGCCGCCACCGAGCTGATGCTCAGCGGCAAGCACCTGTCGGCCAAGGCCGCTGCCGCGGCCGGCCTGGTGGACCAACTGGTGGACGGTGACGACGTGACCGCCGCTGGCCTGGCCTACACCCGCGGCCTGCTGGCGGCCGGCGCCCCCGTGCGCCGCACCCGCGACATCGAGATCACCGACAAGGTCGGGGCCCTGGCCGAGCTGGAAGCCCTGGCCATCGACACCGCCAAGAAGGCGCGTGGCCTGTTCTCGCCGCTGAAGATCATCGAGTGCGCCAAGGCCGCCGTGAACCTGCCGTTCGAGCAGGGCCTGGCCCATGAGCGCGCCCTGTTCGTGCAGTGCCTGGAAAGCCCCCAGCGCCAGGGCCTGATCCATGCTTTCTTCGCCGAGCGCGAGACCGCCAAGATCCCCGAAGCCAAGGCCGCCGCACCGCGTGCCTTTGCCAAGTTGGCCATCATCGGTGGCGGCACCATGGGCGCCGGCATCACCGTGGCGGCGCTGGACGCCGGCTACCCCGTGATCATGGTCGAGCGCGATGCCGAGTCCATCGCCCGCGGTCAGGCGAATGTGGAAAAGGTCTACAACGGCCTGATCGCCAAGGGCCGTATGACCGAAGAAGGCAAGGCCGCCATCATGGCGCGCTACACCCCTTCGACCAGCTATGACGACCTCAAGGACGTGGATTTGGTGATCGAGGCCGTGTTTGAAGACCTGGAAGTCAAGAAGGCCGTGTTCAAGGAACTGGACCGCGTCTGCAAGCCCGGCGCCGTGCTGGCCACCAACACCTCCTACCTGGACATCGACGCGATTGCCGACGCCACGGCCCGCCCGCAGGATGTGATCGGCCTGCACTTCTTCAGCCCCGCCAACATCATGAAGCTGCTGGAGATCGTGGTGCCCGCCAAGGTCTCGGCCGATGTTGTGGCCACCGCGTTTGAGCTGGCCAAGAAGCTCAAGAAGGTGCCCGTGCGCGCCGGCGTCTGCGACGGCTTCATCGGCAACCGCATCCTGGCCGTGTACAAGCAGGCCGCCGACTACCTCATGGAAGACGGTGCCTCGCCCTACGAGATCGACGCGGCCGTGCGTGGCTTTGGTTACCCCATGGGCCCCTTCCAGGTCACCGACCTGGCTGGCGGCGACATCGGTTGGGCCACGCGCAAGCGCCGCGCCGCGACGCGCGACCCCAAGGCGCGCTACGTCGAGGTGGCCGACCGCATCTGCGAGAACGGCTGGTTCGGCCAGAAGACCGGCCGCGGCTTCTACCTGTACCCGCAGGGCGCGCGCGTCGGCCAGCCCGACCCCGAAGTGCTGGCGATTGTCGACGCCGAGCGCGCCAAGAAGGGTGTGACGCCACGCCAGTTCACCCCCGAGGAAATCATGCGCCGCTACATGGCCGCCATGGTCAACGAAGGCGCCAAGGTGGTCGAAGAGGGAATCGCCCTGCGTCCCCTGGATGTGGACGTGACCTTCATCTCCGGCTACGGCTTCCCCCGCTGGCGCGGCGGCCCCATGAAGTGGGCCGACATGCAGGGCCTGGACAAGATCCTGGCCGACATCCAGGCGTTCGAGCAGGAAGACCCGCTGTTCTGGAAGCCCGCCGCCCTGCTGAAAAAGCTGGTCGCCGAAGGCAAGAACTTTGACAGCCTGAACCAGGCGGACTAAAGCCTGCCCAGGGGCGGCCACCTGCACAGGGCGCCGCCTCCGTCAGGCAGCGTGATCGGCGTGCGCCGCCGCGTGCGGCGCACAAAGAGGAAGGGCCGCAAGGCCCATCAGGGAGTACCGGGGGCACACAAAAACCAGGCCACCGGGTCGCACGTTCAAGGTGCGGCATCAAAAAGAGAAGCTGGAAGCGCAATAACAACCAGGCTTTCCATATCAAAAGTATGGGAAAGATTTGAAACAACAGCGCTGACAGCTATCCAAACCAATTCAACCGAGACAACACACCATGCGCGAAGCCGTCATCGTTTCCACCGCCCGCACGCCGCTGACCAAGTCGCACCGCGGCGAGTTCAACATCACGCCCGCCGCCCAGCTGGCCGCGTTTTCCGTCAAGGCCGCGGTGGAGCGCTCGGGCGTGGACCCCGCCATGATCGAGGACCTGATCCTCGGCTGCGGCAACCCCGACGGCTTCCAGGGCCGCAACCTGGGCCGCCAGACCGTGCTGCGCGCCGAGCTGCCGCTGAGCATTGCCGGCACCACCATCACGCGCTACTGCGCCTCGGGCCTGCAGTCCATCGCCATCGCGGCGGGCCGTGTGGTGGCCGAAGGCGTGGACGCCATGCTGGCCGGCGGTGTGGAAACCATCTCCGGCATCCGCGCCGGCAACAACCTGCCCACCGACATGGATCCCTGGCTGGTCGAGCGCAAGCCCGAGCTGTTCATGGCCATGATCGACACCGCCGATGTGGTCGCCAAGCGCTACAACATCAGCCGCGAAGACCAGGACGCCTTCTCGCTGCTGAGCCAGCAGCGCACCGCCGCCGCACAGGCAGCCGGTCTGTTCGGCAACGAAATCATTCCTTGCGCCACCAAGATGGCGGAGAAGAACAAGGACACCGGTGAAGTCACCTACCGCGACGTCACCGCCACCCAGGACAACTGCAACCGCGCCAGCACCACGCTAGCCGGCCTGGCCAAGCTGGAGCCCGTGAAGGGCCCCGGCAACTTCATCACCGCGGGCAATGCCTCGCAGCTGTCCGATGGCTCCAGCGCCTGCGTGGTGGTCGAGGCCAAGGTGGCCGAGCGCCTGGGCCTGCAGCCGCTGGGGGCCTTCCGCGGCTTTGCCGTCGCCGGTTGCGAGCCCGACGAGATGGGCATCGGCCCCGTGTTTGCCGTGCCCAAGCTGCTGGCACGCCACGGCCTGACGGTGGACGACATCGACCTGTGGGAGCTGAATGAGGCCTTCGCCTCGCAGGCCCTGTACTGCCAGCGCCAGCTGGGCATTCCCACCGAGCGCCTGAACGTCAACGGCGGCGCCATCTCCATCGGCCACCCGTTTGGCATGACCGGCGCGCGCCTGGCCGGCCACATCCTGCTGGAAGGCCAGCGCCGCAAGGCCAAGGACCCGTCGGTCAAGTACGGCGTGGTGACCATGTGCATTGCCGGTGGCATGGGCGCAGCGGGCTTGTTTGAGATCTTTTGATCACGCCCTGCGCGGCAGGGCATACAGATTTGAAGTTTGACGGCGTACCGCGCCACGGATTACTGAGGACATCGCAATGGATTTGCAATTCACCCCCCAAGAAGAGGCGTTCCGCGCCGAAGTGCAGGCTTTCCTGAAGGACAAGCTGCCTAAAAACATCGCCAACAAGGTCAAGGCCGGCCAGCGCTTGAGCAAGGAAGACCAGGCCCAGTGGCACGCCATCCTGAACGAGCGTGGCTGGTACGCCAACCACTGGCCCCAGGAGCACGGCGGCCCCGGCTGGGGAGCGGTGGAAAAGTTCATCTTCGACACCGAGTGCGCCCTGGCCGGTGGCCCGCGCATCGTGCCGTTTGGCGTGAACATGCTGGGCCCGGTGCTGATCAAGTACGGCAGCGAGGCGCAAAAGAAGTACTGGCTGCCGCGCATCCTGAACGGCGATGACTGGTGGTGCCAGGGCTATTCGGAACCCGGTGCGGGCTCCGATCTGGCTTCGGTCAAGACCACGGCCGTGCGCGACGGCGACCACTACATCGTCAACGGTCAGAAGACCTGGACCACCCAGGGCCAGCACGCCAACATGATCTTCTGCCTGGTGCGCACCAACAAGGACGCCAAGGCCCAGGCGGGCATCAGCTTCCTGCTGGTGGACATGAACACCCCCGGCGTGGAGCTGCGCCCCATCCGCACGCTGGACGGCGACAAGGAAGTCAACGAGGTCTTCTTCACCGACGTGAAGGTGCCCGTGGAAAACCTGGTGGGGGAAGAGAACAAGGGCTGGACCTATGCCAAGTACCTGCTGACCTATGAGCGCACCGGCATCGCCGGCGTGGGCTTTTGCATCTCGGCGCTGGCCAAGCTCAAGGTCATCGCCGCCAAGGTGCACAAGAACGGCCAGCCGCTGAACCAGGACCCGCTGTTCGCCGCCCGCATGGCGCGCGTCGAGATCGACCTGGAAAACATGAAGACCACCAACCTGCGCGTGATCGCCGCCGTGGCTGGTGGCGGTGTGCCGGGTGCGGAAAGCTCCATGCTGAAGATCCGCGGCACCGAGATCCGCCAGGAAATCCTGTCGCTGATCCGCCGTGCCATGGGCGTGTATGCCGTGCCCTACATCGACGAAGCCCAGTACGAAGGCTACGACGAGGCGCCGGTGGGCGGCATCGACGAGGCTGCGACGGCCTCGGCCAACTACTTCAACTACCGCAAGCTGTCGATCTTCGGCGGCTCCAACGAAATTCAGAAAAACATCATCTCCAAGATGATCCTGGGCCTCTGATTCGGGCAAGGGACGGATACGCACATGAACTTCACACACACCGAAGACCGCCGCATGCTGGCGGACAGCCTGAACCGCTTCGTGGCGGAGCAGTACGGCATCGAGCACCGCAACCAGCTGGCCTATGGCGACGAAGGCCACAGCCCCGCGCTGTACGCCCAGTTTGCGGAACTGGGCGCCATCGGCGCGCTGTTTCCTGAAGACGCGGGCGGCTTTGGCGGCTCGGGCTTTGACATCAGCGTGGTGTTCGAATCGCTGGGCCGCGGCCTGGTGGCCGAGCCCCTGCTGGGCGCCCTGGTCGTGGGCCAGGCGCTGATTGCCGCGGGCACCGAATCGCAAAAGCAGCGCCTGGACGACATCATCGCCGGCGGCGTGATCACTGCCCTGGCGCACGACGAACCCGGCAGCCACTACGAGCTGAACAAGGTCACCGCCACGGCCGCCAAGACCGCCACGGGCTGGGTGCTGAACGGCGCCAAGAGTGTGGTGGCCTTGGGCGAAAAGGCCGACCTGCTGCTGGTGTCGGCACGCACGGCCGGTGGTGCCTTCGACGAAGCCGGCATCAGCCTGTTCCTGGTGGATGGCACGACGGCCGGTATCGGCAAGCGCGGCTACAGCTGCTTTGAAGGTGGCCGCGCCGCCGAGCTGACGTTCAACAACGTGCAGCTGGGTGCCGACGCCCTGCTGGGGGCCGAAGGCCAAGGCTATGGCGTGCTGGAGCACATCCAGGGTTATGCCCTGCTGGCGCTGGCGGCCGAGGCCCTGGGCGCCATGGACGTGGCCAAGCAGCACACGCTGGAATACCTGCAGACCCGCAAGCAGTTCGGCGTGGCCATCGGCACCTTCCAAGCCCTGCAGCACCGCATGGCCGATCTGCTGCTGGAGGTGGAGCAGGTGCGTTCGACCGTGATCAACGCGGCCGACGCCATCGACAACGCCCAGGGCGTGGAGCGCGCCAAGATGCTGGCCGCGGCCAAGTACACCGTGGGCTACGCGGGCACGCTGGTGGCCGAGGAAAGCATCCAGATGCACGGCGGCATCGGCATGACCTGGGAGCTGCCCCTGGCGCACTACGCCAAGCGCCTGGTCATGATCGACCACCAGTTCGGTGACGAAGACCACCACCTGGCGCGCTTCATGGCGCTGAGCCAGGCCGTCTGAGTCCCAGGCCACCGGGCGCTGTGCGCCCGGGCGGCCGGCCCCGGCACCCACCGACCACGACAACAAGCCAAGGAGACATGCGGTGAACGATGCATTGCTGATTCGTCGCGAGGGGAATGTGCTCATCCTCTCCAACAACAACGTGGCCGCGCGCAACGCGCTGTCGCCCGAGTTCTATGCGGCCGTCACCACCGCGCTGGCGGACGCCGCGGCCGATGCCAGCATCGGCGCGGTCATCCTGACCGGCGAAGGCGGGCATTTCTGTGCCGGTGGCGATCTGCGCCAGCTGGCCAAGCGCCGCGAGCTGCCCGTGGAGCAGCGCCGCGAAAAGCTGGAAGGCCTGCACGACCTGATCCGCGCCGTGCGCGACTGTCCCAAGCCCGTCATCGCAGCGGTCGAAGGCGCGGCGGCGGGTGCCGGCCTGTCGCTGGCACTGGCCTGCGACATGCTGGTGGCCGCGCGCGACAGCGTGTTCTCCGTGGCCTATGTCAAGGTCGGCCTGACGCCCGATGGCGGCGCCACGGCCTTCCTGTCTGAATTCGTCTCGCGCCAGGTGCTGACCGAGCTGTGCCTGACCGGCGAGCGCATCAGCGGCGAGCGCATGGAACGCCTGGGCGCCGTCAACCGCCTGGCCGAACCCGGCCAGGCCATCGTGCTGGCGCTGACGCTGGCGCAGCAGATCGCCCAGGGCCCCGAGCTGGCCATGGCGCGCATCAAGGACCTGTGCCGCCAGGCCCCCCGCAACACGCTGGAAGCGCAGCTGGAGCTGGAAGCCCGCTACATGGTGCAGTCGCAAGAGACCGCCGAGTCGCGCGAAGGCATTGGCGCCTTCCTGGAAAAGCGCGCCCCCAGCTTCCGCCAGGCACCCAGCGTGCCGTTGACGCAGTAAACACCAGAAGAACCACAGGCCCAGGGAGACCCTCACATGACCACCCAACCACTGCCCGACGACATCGACTTTCCGCTGGAAGGCGTGCGCGTGCTCGATCTGTCGCGGGTGTTTGCCGGCCCCTTGTGTGGCCAGGTGCTGGCCGACTTCGGCGCCGAAGTCATCAAGGTGGAGCACCCCGGCCGCGGCGATGACACGCGCGACTGGGGCATGCGCATCGGCCAGACCGAGACCACCTACTACAACAGCATGAACCGCAACAAGCGGTCCATCACGCTGGACCTGCAAAGCGCCGAAGGCGTGCAGATCATCTATGACCTGCTGCCGCAGTTCGACGTGGTGATCCACAACTTCAAGCACGGCGGTGCCGACAAGCTGGGCCTGGGCTACGACAAGCTCAAGTCCATCAAGCCCGACCTGATCTATTGCAGCGTGGCCGGCTACAACAGCGACACCCCCGAGGCCAAGCGCCCCGGCTACGACCTGGTGATCCAGGCCGAGGCCGGTCTGATGGCCATCAACGGCGAGGAGGGCACACCACCGCTGAAGTTCGGCGTGGCCGTGGTCGACCTGATGACCGGCATGTACGCCGCCCAGGCCGTACTGGCGGCGCTGTACCGCCGCAGCCGCAATGGCCGGGGCCGCCAGATCGAGCTGGCGCTGTACGACTGCGGCATCACCATCAACGGCTACTACGCGCTGGACGCCATGCTGCTGGGCCACGACACCCAGCGCTACGGCAATGCCCACCCGTCCATCGTGCCCTACGGCCT
Organism: Comamonas sp. CAH-2; assembly: GCF_009668305.1. Lineage (NCBI taxonomy): Bacteria > Pseudomonadati > Pseudomonadota > Betaproteobacteria > Burkholderiales > Comamonadaceae > Comamonas > Comamonas sp. CAH-2. The sequence continues at coordinate 2,917 of NZ_VSWF01000061.1, read as the reverse complement.
GTTCGAGGCGGCCGACGGCCCGCTGATCATCGGTGTGGGCAACAACCGCCAGTTCGAGGCCTTCTGCCGCCACGTCATCGACCGTCCCGACATCTTCGAAGACCCCCGCTACGCCACCAACGTGGAGCGGGCGCGCAACCGCCTCGAGGTGCTACCCATGCTCAAGCAGATCATCGCCAGCCATCCGCGCCAGCAGCTGCTGGACCGCATGCACGCCGTGGGCATCCCCTGCGGCGAGGTGGCGGGTCTGCACGAGGCCCTGACCAGCCAGCGCACGCAGCAGGCCGGCATGTTCCACCAGATGCCGCACCCCGTGGCCGGCCAGACCTGGGTGTTTGCGCCGCCGTACCGCCTGGATGGCCAGCGCCTGCCGATCCGCAATGCCCCACCCACCCTGGGGGAGGCCACGCGCGAAGTGCTGCAGCAACTGCTGTCCATGAGCGATGCGCAGCTGCAGGCGCTGAAGGACAAGGGCGTGCTGACGCTGCCCGAGCAACAAGGCTGATTTTTGCCAAGCCGGACCGCCTGCGACGGCCCCACCAGAGGGCTGCGCGGCAAGGACCGAGGGCCGGCTTCCACCGTTCCGTTCAACAGGGAGACAACCACATGGACCGTATCACCATCCCCCGCCGCCAGTTCCTGGCCGCCACGGCCGCGGCCGCCGGCACCAGCCTGGTCGGCCTGCCCGCCTGGGCCAAGGCCGCTTACCCCAGCAAGCCCGTGCGCTTCATCGTGCCCTTCAATCCCGGCGGCGCCACCGACATCGTGGCGCGCGTGCTGGCCGAGGCCGTGTCCAAGAAGCTGGGCCAGCCCGTCATCGTGGAAAACAAGGCCGGTGCCTCGGCCATGCTGGGCACGGACATGGTCGCCAAGTCGGCCCCGGATGGCTACAACGTCGTGGTCTCGCTCAGCACCTCGCTGCTGATCAACCAGTTCCTGTACACCAAGATGGCCTACAACCCGCAGAAGGACCTGCTGATGCTGTCCCTGCTGGCCTCGGCCCCGGTGACCCTCGTGGTCCACCCCTCGGTGCCGGCCAACAACATGAAGGAGCTGCTGGCCTGGGTGAAGGCCCACAAGGGCAAGGTGTCCTATGGTTCCTGGGGCGTGGGCTCGTACGCCCACCTGGGCGGTGCCTACATGAGCAAGAGCATGGACGCCGACATGACCCACGTCGCCTACAAGGGCGAGGCGCCCATGATCCAGGAGCTGATCGGCGGCCAGCTGCAGCTGTGCTTCTCCAGCGCGCAGAACACCAAGCCCTTCATCGACAGCGGCCGCCTCAAGGCCATTGGCGTGACCGGCAAGAGCCGCATGTCCGTGCTGCCCCAGCTGCCCACCATCTACGAGCAGGGCGTGACCGATGACGCCTACGCCATCGCCGGCTTTGTCGGCATGGCCCTGCCTGCCGGCACGCCCAAGGACGTGGTGGACGTGCTTTCCGCCGCCATCCAGGACGCCGCGCAGGACCCCAAGGTCAAGGAGCGCATCGACGGCGCAGGCTTCCTGCCCGTCTTCAGCAGCCCCGAAGGCTTTGCCAAGACCTATGCCCAGGCCGCACCCGTGTGGAAGTCGCTGATCGAAGTGGCCGACGCCCGGGTGGACTGACACCCCCCGCGCAGGGCCTGGCCCTGCGCATGCATGACAACCAAACAGGAGACAAAGCAATGTACGCACACCCCATGACCCGACGCCTGGCGCTGGCCGCCGCAGCCACCGTGGTGGCCGGTTCCGCCTGGGCCCAGGCCGCCTGGCCCACCAAGCCCATCACCCTGATCGTGCCCTTCCCACCGGGCGGCCCCACCGATGTGGTCTCGCGCATCGTGGGCAAGGAACTGTCCGAGCGCCTGGGCCAGCCCATCATCGTGGAAAACAAGTCCGGTGCCTCGGGCGCCATCGCCGCCGGTCAGGTCAAGCGCGCTGCCCCCGATGGCTACACGCTGATGACCCTGGCCACGCCCACGCTGTTCGCGCCGCTGTTCTACAAGAACACCGGCTACGAGGTGACCCAGGACTTCACCCCCATCGCCATGATCTACGACCTGCCCATCGTGATGGTCGTCAACCCCGAAAAGCTGCCCGGCGTGACCACGCTGCAGCAGCTGATCGACACTGCGCGTGCGCAAAAGGGGGCCCTGAACTACACCACCAGCGGCGCCGGCAGCTTTGGCCACATGAGCATGGAACTGCTCAAGGACCTGGGCAAGTTCGACATGCAGCACGTGGCCTACAAGGGCGGCGTGCCTGCCATCACCGACACCATCGGTGGCCAGGTGCCCATCATGTACGCCGACCTGGTCGCGGCCCTGCCGCACATCAAGTCCGGCAAGCTGGTGGCTGTGGCCGTGGGCTCGCCCGAGCGCGTGGCCATGATTCCCGAGGTCAAGACCATCGCCGAACAAGGCATCAATGGCTTCTCCGCCGTGTCCCTGGGCGCCTTCCTGGGCCCCAAGGGCCTGCCCCCGGCCGTGGTCGAGCGCCTGAACAAGGAACTCAAGGAGATCCTGTCGCAAAAGGCCGTGCAGGACCGCATCCTGGGCGCCGGCGCGATTGCCCGCTACCTGCCCGCTGCCCAGCTGCAGCAAAGCCTGACCACCGACTACGCCAAGTGGAGCAAGGTGGTGCGTGAAAAGGGGATGGCAGCGGAGTGAGTCTGTGAGCGCCCCAGCCGCCCGCCAGGGCGGCGGGCAGGGCCGCCATCGCGCAGGGTTCACCCAACGTGATGGCGGTATTTTGAAATACTGAATTCATAGCTGCCAGCGCTTGCTGTATAAGCGTTGGTGACCGTTTTAACCAACAATCATTGAAAGAGCAAAACCATGAAGGTATTGGTTCCAGTCAAGCGCGTGGTGGACTACAACGTCAAAGTCCGCGTGAAGTCCGACGGCACAGGCGTGGACATCGCCAACGTCAAGAT
>NZ_VSWF01000060.1:0-11925 GCF_009668305.1 Comamonas sp. CAH-2 | reverse complement strand
GCCCTGACCCCCTGCAGCAATCCCCCCTGATCCACCTGGTGGACGACGACCAGGCCGTGCGCGACAGCCTGTCGCTGCTGATCGGCACCGTCGGCCTGCGCGTGCAGGCCTGGGCCGACCCGCTGGCCTTCGCCGCCCAGTTCGACCGCCAGGCCATCGGTGCCATCGTGCTCGACGTGCGCATGCCCGGCGTGGGCGGCCTCACGCTGCTGGGCCAACTGATGGAGCAGGGCGTGGACCAGCCCATCCTCATCCTCACCGGCCACGGCACGGTGGACATGTGCCGCCGCGCCTTCAAGAACGGGGCCACCGAGTTCCTGGAAAAGCCTGTGGACGACGAAGTCCTGCTGGAGGCCCTGCAGGCCGCCGTGCGCCAGCATGTGCGCCTGCGCGCCCAGACCCAGGCCGACCGCGACGCCCAGCAGCGCTACGCCCAACTCTCACCGCGCGAGCGCGAGGTGCTGGCCCTGATCGTGCAGGGCCTGACCAACAAGGAAATCGGCCGCGCGCTGGACCTGTCGCCGCGCACCGTGGAAACCCACCGCGCCAACCTGTTCAGCAAGCTGGAAGCGCCCTCGCTGGCCTGGCTGATCCGCCGCTACGCCACGCTGGCCGACGACAGCGACGGCGCCCCCGCGGCCTGAGCCCTCCGTAGTTCTACGCAATCGCGCGCGTAGCCGCCCGCATGGTGCGCCGCGCGCGCTCTCTCTACAGTACCTCCCAGGCGCTGCAACCGGCCTGCGCCCCCGAACCCTCTGTAGAAAGCACCACCATGTCCCGCATCGCCACCCCCGCCCTCGCCATCGCCCTGTGCCTGCTGGGCACCGCCGCCCAGGCCCAGGCCGTCCGCACCGAAAAGAACATGTCGCTGGAACTGGCCAACCAGATCGCCGCGCGCAGCGTCGCTGCCTGCGCCGCCAACGGCTACGCCGTGACCGCCACCGTGGTCGACCGCGCCGGCACCGTGCGCGCCGTGCAGCGGGCCGACAACGCCGGCCCCCACACCCTGGAAGCCAGCCGCCTGAAGGCCTACACCGCCGCCTCGGCCAAGAACAGCACCCTGGCCATCATGGAAGGCGCCCAGAAGAACCCCGGTGCCGCCAACCTGGTGAACATCCCCGGCTACCTGCTGCTGGGCGGCGGCCTGCCCGTCAAGGCCGGCAACGAAGTCATCGGTGCCGTGGGCATCGGCGGTGCGCCCGGCGGCCACCTGGATGACCAGTGCGCACAGACCGCCCTGGGCCAGGTGCAGGACCTGCTGAAGTAATTCCAGCCCGCCTCCCCGCCACGGACACCGGTTCGTGGCCCGTACAGCGCCAGCACTCCTGAAAGCAGAGTGACTGGCGCTTGCTGTATCTACGTTTGGAGCGGATTGGGCTTGGATTTTTGTAGTGCTGGCTGCGGATCGCTGATTGCTGTTTGTGCGGCGGCTGGCTTGGCCTCGCTTGCCCTGGGGAAGGGGTCCACGCAGTGCCGTGGGCACTCTCCACTTCTTTTCATGAATGTGAGCTGCTTGCGCTTGCTGAATAAGCGTTAGAGGCCAATTTGGTCTTGATGGTTGTTTTGATTCTTGCTGGCCGCTTGTCGCGCGGCGGCGACTGACTTTCCTTTGCTTGCTCAAAGGAAAGAGCACCCTGCTACCCGTGTCCCTTTGGGCTTTGCTGCGCAAATCCCAAGCGGGCAACATGCGGTGCTCAATCACAGGGAGGGGCCGCAGAACTCACTGCGCGGCTGTGCCGCTCCGTTCAAACAACTGCGGCCAGTCAGATGACGAAGCCGATGCGCTCTGCGCGCCTCGGCACGGGTAGAAGGGCTTGCGGCGAAGACGCCGGGCCTGGTTGGTCTCTGTTTGTGCAATCGCCTCAATATTTATTCGAAAATGTGAGCATTTTACGCTTAATGGATAAGCATCTGGCTTTGTTTATCCTTTTGGCTTTTGCTAGCCGGCCTGCGCCCTGCGACGCCTCGGCACGGTTAGAAGGGAGACTTATGAGATTTCACTAGCGCTTGAATGAATTGTTAGCCGGGCCGAACATAGATACTGGCGTGCTGCTGATACTGACCCGTAACACCGACCAAGTTGCATAGATCCAGCTGACCAATGTTGTAAATAATTTATCCCACGTGTTGGAGCTGACTAAGCTTGACACAGATGCGCTCACCCCTATGCGAAGACTGTCAAGTGCTTGTGGCTCCAGCAGCGCCAACCGCCCTGAGGAAGTTGGTCCAGCGATTCTCGCCAGATGTTGGTGGAACTAAATAATGAAGGAGCAAGCTTCCACGGCTGTCTAAGGTATAAATTCACCGGCCGAGGCGGATTTTATCGAAGATCCGGCGAAATGATTGGTTGGAATTATGGAATAACGATTCCCTTCATCCTCCATACGTTAGAAATTGCTTTTCCAACTTCTTTCATCTCGTCTGAACTAAAAATATTTCCTTTAGCCTTATTGCAGGCAAAACAACAATAGACAATATTGTTTTTCGTGTAGTCGCCATTTGAGTCCAATCGGTCTATACCAAGTGCCTCGATAGGTTTGTTAGTTTGACTCTTAAGCCCAGCTTGCTTCAAATCAGTCTCGGCAATATTGCAGTAGTAGCATCTACGCGCCCGACCTGACTTCCAATCATCAAATTCCGTCTTAGTAATAATCAGCGCCGGAGTATTTGCGTAAGTTCGTTTAACCCCACTGTTGTCCTTTAGGTTTCGAAAGCGCTTACAGTCTTTGCAATATAGAGTTTTACCCGAGGAATAGAGTAGATTTTGGTCGCTGGTCTTGCAATCACTACAGACGGCTGGCATAAGAATCCTAACTAGTTTTATACAACACACAAAAGGCATGTCTACGTTACCCTAAGACTATAAAAAAAAGCTTTTTTAGAGGCAAATAAACTGTCGCAGTGTTTGGGAAAAACTAATTTTCCGCAGATGGTCCCCCTGCACGCGCAAGCGTCGCGCCCCACCGTTGGGGGAAGTCCCTCATATTTCCGGCGGCTGTTTGAACGGAGCGCTGCAAGCGCGCAGTGAGTTCCGCCGGACCAGCCGCCTGCAAGGCGCGCCTTTTCTTTCCCCGGTTTCTTTTGGCAAGACAAAAGAAACCGGGTCGCCGCCGGGCGACTCCCGGCCTCGGACACAAGTGCCACAACAAGCACAAGACAAGAAGCACAAACCATAGCTACCAGCGCTTGCTGCATAAGCGCTAGAGCCACCCAACACCCACAAACAAAAAAGGCCGCCAGTCTTGCGACCAGCAGCCTTTGGCATCAGCAACAGCTAGCACCTGCCAGCCGCCCGCTGAAAAGATGTTTACAGCACGCGTGCGCGCACACTCTTGCCCTTCACACGCCCGGCGTTGAGCTTGGCGCAGGCTTCGGCCGCAATCCGCCGGTCCACCGCCACATAGGTGGAGAAGTCGTTCACGCTGATCTTGCCGATCTGCTCGCGCGTGTAGCCGAAGTCGGCGCACATGGCGCCCATCACGTCGCCGGCGCGGATCTTTTCCTTGCGCCCGCCGATGAGCTGGATGGTCATCATGGGGGGCAGCAGGGCGCCGCCGGGGGCGGGCGTCAGTTCGGCCACGTCGAACCATTCCGAAGCGCGGCCCTGCAGCTGTTCAATCTTGGCGACGTGCACCATCTCCTCCATGTCCACCAGGTGCAGGGCCAGGCCCTCGGCATCGCCGCGGCCGGTGCGGCCGATGCGGTGGATGTGGACCTCGGGGTCGGGCGTGACGTCGATGTTGATCACCGCCGACAGGTTGGCGATGTCCAGGCCGCGCGCGGCCACGTCGGTGGCGACCAGCACGCTGCAGCTGCGGTTGGCAAACTGCACCAGCACCTCGTCGCGCTCGCGCTGTTCCAGCTCGCCGAACAGGGCCAGGGCGCTGATGCCCTGGGCCTGCAGGGCGGCGACGGCTTCGCGGCACTGCTGCTTGGTGTTGCAGAAGGCGATGGTGGATTCGGGGCGGAAGTGCGCCAGCATCTGCACGACCACGTCGAGCTTGTGCCGGGCGGGCACTTCGTACCAGCGCTGGGCGATCTTGTGCGCGCTGTGCTGGGCGGCGACCTGCACCATCTGGGGCTCGCGCATGAAGCGCTGCGCCAGCTGGGCAATGCCTTCGGGGTAGGTGGCCGAGAACAGCAGGGTCTGGCGCTGCGCGGGGCACTGCTCGACCACGGTGACGATGTCGGCGTAAAAGCCCATGTCCAGCATGCGATCGGCTTCGTCCAGCACCAGGGTCTGCAGCTTGGAGATGTCCAGCGCGCCGCGCTCGATCAGGTCCATCACGCGGCCGGGCGTGCCGACGACGATGTGAGCGCCGTTCTCCAGGCTGGCGATCTGGTTGCGGGAGGGCACGCCGCCATAGACGGTGACGACCTTGATGTTTTCCTGGGCGCGCGCCAGGCGGCGGATTTCGGTGGCCACCTGGTCGGCCAGCTCGCGCGTGGGGCACAGCACCAGGCCCTGCACGGCGAACCAGCGCTGGTTCAGGCGCTCCAGCAGGGGCAGGCCGAAGGCGGCGGTCTTGCCGCTGCCGGTGCTGGCCTGGGCGATCAGGTCCTGCCCGCGCAGCGTCAGCGGCAGGCTGGCGGCCTGGATGGGCGTCATCTGTTCATAGCCCAGCTGCTGCAGGTTCTGCAGGGTGGCGGGGTGGAGCGACAGGGAAGAGAACGCCGTGGATGCGGCTGCGCCGGCGGCGCTGGGCGAGGTAGTCATGGCGCGGATTATCCGGGCGGCGTGCCGCCGATGCCCGGCCTAGGTCAATCGCCCCTAGGCGGCATGCATTGCCACCTGCTGCTGCACGCTGTGCACAAAGGCTTTCAGCAAGGGACTGGTATGGTCTCTGCGCCAAGCCAGATAGGCAGGTGTTGTCACCACAACGCCCTGCAACGGTGCGTATTGAACGCCTGCGATCCCTGCACGCTCGACACAACGAGGCACCAAGGCCACGCCCTGCCCTGCCGACACCAAGGCGGCTACCGTCAACCACTGGCGCGCGGCGTGGGTGGTGTTGGGGTGGATGCCTGCTTGGTGCAGGCAAGAGATGACATTGTCGTAATTGGCGGGAGCAACATCCCGGGCAAACATGACAAATGTCTCCTCCCGCAGCAATTGCAAATCAATGCTGCGCTGCCCGGCCAAAGGATGACCCGTTGGCATGCAACACACCAAAGGCTCCTCCCCAATCAGCACGGTCTCAAGCAGCTCAGGCGCATGGCTGATGTTCAAGAACCCCGCATCCAGCTGCCCACCAGCAATCGCCTGCAATTGGTCGTGGGTGGAGGTTTCGTGCAAACACACTTGCACCAGAGGCCGCGTAGCTTGAAAGCTGCGGCAATACTCAGGCACATGTCGATAAATCATGGTGCCTGTAATGCCGATATTCAATCGTCCTTCAGCGCCTTGCGCCACCCCGCGCACGACTTCAGCCGCCCGCTGCATTTGCGTCAGTACTTTGCGCGCCTCGTGCAAAAACGCTTCGCCAGCGGGGGTCAGCGTCACCTGCTTGGCATCGCGCTCCATCAACACCACCCCCAAATCTTGTTCCAGGGTTTTCAAGGCCACACTCAATGGAGGTTGGGTGATCGACAGCCGCTGCGCCGCACGTCCGAAGTGCCGCTCTTCTGCCAAAGCCACAAAGTAACGCAAGAGATGGGTTTTCATGGTGGTGCCATCTTGCATCCACCGGCTGGTGTGGATCGTGCGCTCCTTCCTAGCATTAACCCTGACCTCCACCATGCTTGGGACTTGGTCAGTACGACTTGGGCAGCCCCAGCACTTTTTCAGCGATGAAGTTCAGGATCATTTGCGGACTGACCGGCGCCAAACGAGGAATCCATGACTCGCGCATATAGCGCTCGACATGGTATTCCTTGGCAAAGCCCATGCCGCCGTGCGTGTAGATGGCCGTCTCACAGGCTTTGCCACAGGCTTCGGCGGCCAAGTATTTGGCCGCATTGGCCTCGGCAGCGCAAGGCAGGCCTTTGTCATACAAGAAAGCCGCTTTTTGCACCATCAAGTGGGCCGCCTCCAGTTGCATCCAGGCTTGTGCCAAGGGGTGCTGGATACCTTGGTTTTGGCCAATCGGTCGGTCAAACACCACCCGCTCTTTGGCATAGAGCGCTGCGCGCGCCAGCGCGGCACGCCCCAACCCGACAGCTTCCGCCGCAATCAAGATGCGCTCCGGGTTCATGCCATGCAGGATGTAAGAAAAGCCTTTGTTTTCTTCACCAATGCGGTCTTCCACCGGAATGCGCAGCCCATCGATGAACAGCTGGTTGGTGTCCACGCATTTGCGCCCCAGCTTGGGAATCTCATGCACCTCAATATGGCTGCGATCGAGATCGGTGTAGAACAGGCTCAATCCTTCCGTGCCCTTGCACGCCTCGACCGGCTTGGTGCGAGCCAGCAGCAAAATTTTGTTGGCCACCTGGGCCGTGGATATGAACACTTTCTGGCCGGAAACCACGTAATGGTCCCCATCGCGCACCGCCTTGGTCTGAAGCTTGAGGGTATTCAACCCGGCATTTGGCTCGGTCACACCGAAACAGGCTTTGTCCTGCCCCGCAATCAAGGTCGGCAGCCAGCGTTTTTTCTGCGCTTCCGAACCAAACACCACCACAGGATGCAAGCCAAAAATGTTCATGTGCACTGCGGATGCACCTGACAAGCCAGCGCCTGTGGCCGAGATGGTGTGCATCATCAACGCGGCTTCGCTGATGCCCAACCCAGCGCCACCATAGGCCTCTGGCATCGCAATCCCCAGCCAACCGGCATCGGCCAATGCCTGGTGAAAGTCATGCGGGAAGCCACCTTCGTGGTCTTTTTCCAGCCAGTAATCGGCATCAAAAGGTGCGCACACACGCTCTATCGCATCGCGAATTTGCTCTTGCTCGGCATTCCACAAAAAATCCATGCTGTCTCTCTGCAGTGGTGTTGGGCTTCAAAAATTCTGAACAGCGTGCGCTGCACTCAAGGGCGCCGTACCCGCGCAGGGTTTTCTGCATAAGGTGGGCTGTAGATCACCAGCAGACGTACCGGTGTGTCGCTGGTCACTCGGAAGATGTGCATCACGTCTTCCGGGAAAAAACAGGTGTCCCCGGGCAGCATTGCGAACGTTTCGCCTTCCAACTCGACTTCGGCTGTGCCTTCCAGCAAATAGCAGGCTTGCTCCATACCAGGGTGGGCGTGGGGCAGTGCGCCACCGCCTTTTTCCAATGTACCGAGCACCACCTCCATGTGCTTGGCCCCCACGTTGGCCTGACTGACCAAGCGCTTGTTCACCGTCCCGTGGTGGTTGGCTGGGCTGTAGCCTTCCACGTCTTTTTCTCGAACCAAGTAACGCGACATTTTTTTCTCCTGAATCAGGCTACGACGCAGGCCGCTTGGCGGCAGGCGCCGCTGGCTTGCATGGCTGCAATTTCTTCTTGCGAATAGCCCAGGCGCCGCAGCACAGCTGCGGTGTGCTCTCCCAATTGCGGGGCAGGGCTCGCTTGCGTGGTGGGTGGGGTCTGTGACCATTGCGTGGGAACACCGGTGGTCTTGATCGGACCTTCGGTCGGGTGATCCAACGTACGCACAAATCCTGTGGCTTGGTGGTGCGGGTCCTGCAGTAGGTCTTCCGGCGAAGCCATGGGCATATTGGGCACATCCGCGGCATCCAGCAGCGTGCGCCACTGCCCGGTGGTACGTTGGCGCATGAGCTGCCCCACTTCGGCATAGACCGCATCAATGTGTGCAGCACGCTGGGTGTGCGTGGCAAACATGGGGTCTTGCATGCGTTCAGGCTGCCCGATGGCCTGGAAGAAGCTGTGCCAGTGCTTGTCGTTGTAGATCAGCACGCACAGGTAGCCATCCGCCGTCTGGTAGGGCTTGCGATGCTCTGTCAGCAACCGCGCATAACCAGCGCCCCCCATCGGCGGCTCAAAACTCAATCCGGCCAGGTGGTCGCCCAGGATGAATTGCGTCATGGCTTCAAACATGGGCACCACCACGGCTTGGCCTTGGCCACTGCGCTCCCGTGTATACAGCGCGGTGGTGACAGCGTAGACCGCATGCAAACCGGTGATGCGATCGCCCAGCGTCATGGGGGCATAGGCTGGTTCACCGCCACCATATTGCTGGGACAACCACGGCACACCGGTAGCGCCTTGAATCAAATCGTCATAGGCAGGCTTGGCAGCGTAGGGACCCGCCTGGTCAAACCCGCAGCAGCTGACATGGATGAGGCGAGGGTTCAGCGCCTTGAGATCGTCATACGACAACCCCAGCCGCGCCATGGCTTGCGGCCGCACGTTGCTAATGAGCACATCACTGTCTTTCAGCAAGCGCAGCAAGGCTTCTTTGGCACTGGGATTTTTCAAGTCCAGCACCACCGATTGCTTGCCCTGGTTGGCCTGCAGAAAGATATAGCCCATGCCCGCATTGCGCATGGGGCCCACATGCCGCATGTTGTCGCCCTCGGGCGACTCCACCTTGATCACCTCCGCCCCCAAAGAGGCCAAGATCTGCGTGGCAAACGGTCCCATGATGACGGACGTCATGTCCACCACTTTGACGCCCGCCAGCGGACCTGACGCGGTCGAACGCTGCTCCATATCCACCTCGCCTTACTGCGCTTCGATCTTGGACTGTTCGATCAACTGCCCCCAGACGTTCAGCTGCTGCTGCACGTAGCGCGCAAACTCCTTGGGAGTGGCCGTAGGCCAGACTTCAAAGCCCACCTGTGCCAGTTGATCTTTTACGTCTTGCTCTTTGAGCAGCACTTGCAGCTCGGAATTCAGGCGCTCCGCAATTTCAGCAGGCATCCCGGCAGGGCCAAAAATGCCATTCCATGATGTGATGTCAAAACCCGGCAGGGCCTTGGCCATGGGGGGAACATGGGGCAGCAAGGTCGATCCCTTGGCCGCCGTCACCGCCAGCGTGCGGACACGGTCGGTTTTCAACATGCTCCAACCGGACCCGAGGTCCACCACATACATCTGGATTTGGTTACCCACCAAGTCGGTCAACGCCTGGGGACTGGATTTGTAGGGCACCGACGTAATGCTGGTACTGGTCAAGAACTTGAAGGTCTCCGAAGCCACCAGCGACGTGCTGTTGGGCGTGCCGTAAGACATCTTTTCCGGATTTGCCTTGGCATACGCGATGAGTTCTTCCGTGGTCTTCGCCGGCACCGAAGGGTGGACCACCAAGGCAAAAGGCAGCTCCCCCACGCGTGCCACCGGTGTGAAGTCCTTGATGGGGTCGTACTTCAGCTTTTTGATCAACCACGGATTCGCGGAGTGCGAAGTGTTGGTGGTCATGAACAAGGTATAGCCATCCGGCTTGGCCTTGGCCACGTATGTGGCCGCGATCTGTGCGCTTGCGCCAGCTTTGTTTTCCACAATCACGGGCTGCTTCAAGCGCTCACCCAGCTTGTTCGCGACCACCCGCGCCACAGCGTCGGTGCCGCTACCTGCGGCAAAAGGCACCACCAGGGTGATTGGCCCCGAAGGGTAGGCCTGTGCAAAGCAAGGTGCTGCCGCCAAAAGCGTGATGGCACCGGCCATGGCTCGGAATGTTTTCATGCTTGTCTCCTTATGACTGGAAGCACTGTGTTCCCAGTGCTCATGCCATGTTGGAGTCATGCATCATTCGAGTCCAATTCTTTTTAATGGATTAAGAATTCGATTCTCGAATCGTCATCAAGTCGAAGGAAAGTGCCCCATGCGGCGCTCATAGAGGGTATCAACCCCCTGGGGCAGCAGCTCGATGTGCACCTGCACGCTGGGGATGGCGGCCATCAGCGCGGCCTCGGTGCGATGGCGCCAGTCGGCGGCCTGGGCCAGGCTCCAGTCGCCGGGCAGGTGCAGGTGCAGGTCGATGAAGCTGTGGCCACCGGCCTGGCGCGTGCGCAGGCTGTCGAAGACCAGGGCCACGCCGGTCTGGGCCTGGGCGGCCTGCACCTGGGCGTGCAGCACGGTCTCGACCTGCAGCAGTTGCTCGGGGTCCATGGCCACGTCCATCAGGCCCTGGGCGGCGCGCCAGACCAGCACAGCGCCGTGCCACAGGATGTTCAGCGCCACGACCACGCCGGCCAGCGGGTCCAGCCACCACCAGCCGCTGAGGTGGGCCAGCCCCAGGCCCAGCACCACGCCCACCGAGGTGTAGACATCGGTCATCAGGTGGCGGGCATCGCCTTCCAGCGCCATCGAGCGGTAGGTGCGGGCGCTGCGGAACATCAACCAGGCCAGCGCGCCGTTGAGCACGGTGCTGGCCAGCGACAGGCCCAGGCCCCAGTCCAGGCGCTGCAGCGGCTGGGGGTCCAGCCAGCGGGCCACGCTGACCCAGATGATGGCCAGGCTGGCGCCAATCACCAGCAGCCCCTCGAAGCCGGCCGAGAAGTACTCCGCCTTGTGGTGGCCATAGGGGTGGTCGTCGTCGGCCGGGCGCTGGGCGATGGTCACCATGGCCAGCGCGAAAGTGGCGCCGGCCAGGTTGACGAAGGACTCCAGCGCATCGGACAGCAGGCCCACCGAGCCGGTCAGCAGCCAGGCCAGCATCTTCAGCACGATGGTGACCACGGCCACGGCGATGGAGATGCGCAGCAGGCTGTGCGGCCTCATCCAGTCCGAAGTGCGTGCGGGTGTCTGCTCTGCCATGTCAGCCTCTGTAATTGAGAATGATTTTGGCTCTCAGCCCTTATATATCAAGCGCTGACAGCTATCGTTTTTCTACACTGCCTGCAGTGTGGCACAAAACGTCCGCCGGCGTGGTTCAGCGCCCGCGCTGGGCCTGGCGGTAGGTGCCGGGTGCCTGCCCGGTCCACTGGTGGAAGGCGCGGATGAAGCTTTTCTCGCCCGCAAAGCCGCAGGCCTGGGCCACGCGCTTGAGGGGGGTGTCGGTGCGCTGCAGCAGGTGCAGGGCGCGGTCGCGGCGCACCGCGTCCTTGAGGGCCTGCAGGCTGGTGCCGTGCGCCTGCAGCTGCCGGTGCAGGCTGCGCGGCGCCAGGTGCAGCTCGGCGCACAGCGTGGCCGCCGTGTGGCTGCACTGCGGGTGGGCGGCCAGGGCCTGGCGCACGCGCTGCACCAGGGGCTGGGCCGGCTTGTAGGGGCGCACCTGCAGCGGCAGGGCACGCTGCAGCATGGTGTTGAGCGCGGCCTCGTCGCGCACCAGGGGCAGCTGCAGCCAGTGGGCGTCCAGCTCCAGGCTGGCCGCAGCAGCGCCAAAGCGCACCGGCGCATCGAACAGCCGGCCATAGACCGCCTGGTGGGCGGGCGCCGGGAAGGGAAAACTGGCCTGGCGCAGCGGCAGGCGCGTGTCCACCAGCCAGCTGGCAAAACCGTGCAGGTTGCGCAGCACGGACAGCAGGCAGAACTCCTGCATCGCGCCCAGGTCGCGCCGCGCCTGCACGCGGATGGTGGCCAGCGGGCCGTCGACCTGCAGCGCCAGCGCCAGGTCGTCCGTCAGCAGGCCGTGGTGGCGGCACCAGCGCGCCACGGCCAGCCCCAGCGAGGGGCTGCTGATGCTGGCGCGCGCCAGCAGGCCGTAACTGCCCCAGGGCAGGCGGCGCTGGAACCAGCCCAGGCCCTCGTCGTCCAGCTCGCGCATGGCGTGGGCGCACAGCAGCTCCATCTGCAAGGCGGTGATGCGGGCCTGGTCATCGGCCAGCAGCGCTGGCGCAATTTGCGCCTGCTGCAGGGCCAACCCCACCTCCATCCCACGCTGCGCATAGGCCTGTGCCACGCAGCGTACAAAGGCGATCGGGGTGAAAGCGGGGTGCTGGCCGGCGGCGGCCGGCACCAGGGCGGGGGTGGTCATATGGCCATTATTGCAACCTCTGTGACCACATCTGTATCGTGATTCGCCCTAGGCTTGCAGCATGCCTTTCCGGGCCGCACGCCGCGCCCGGCCCCACCCGACGGAGACGTTCACGCCCATGC